>JBOGMI010000022.1:0-10330 GCA_050746645.1 Bryobacteraceae bacterium
CCACCAGCCGCCGCGTCTATCTGCCGAAGGGCGCCGATTGGTCCAACTATTGGACCAAGGAACGGTTTCACGGCGGCCAAACGATTCAAGTGAAGGCGCCGATCGACGTCATACCGCTCTTTGTGCGCGCGGGCTCCATCGTGCCCATCGGAGCGCCTGTCGAAAGCACGGCCCAGGTACAGAAAATCGCGAAAGTGCTCGTCTACCCGGGCGCGAACAGCGATTTCACTCTGTATTCCGACGACGGAAGCACCTACGCATACGAGCACGGCAAGCACAAGATTAGCCATCTCCACTGGGACGATGCCATGCACAAGCTGAGCCACAGCGGGGCGCAAGCGTGGACCGCCCCAGACAGCCGCATTGTGAAAATCGTTGAATAGGCCGTACTGAGCCGCGACCGCCAGGGAGCGGTCTTCTATGCTTCAGCACTTTTGCATGTGGGGCAGGTTGGAAACCTGCGGCCGATTGGCAATCGGCCTGCTCGGTCGTGCGATTCGGTTCCACGGTCATGAACTACTGCGGTAACCCGGTAAAGAGCGCTTAAACTGAAGAAGGATGTTGAACAGAACCGAAGGGATCTCTTAGCGCTTGCAGAATCTCCTGGTCATGAAGTTCGGCGGCACCAGCATGGGCAGCGCCGAACGCATCCGCGCCGTTGCGGAGATTATTCGCGAGCATGGCAAGCGGCATTCGCTCCTGGTAGTGGTTTCCGCCATGTCGAAGGTGACGGATCTGCTGCTCGGCACGCTGAAGCATGCCGAAGTCGGAGACCGCGCGGCGCTCGACGCCAATGTGCGCACATTGCTTGCGCGCCACCTCGATGCCTGCAGCGAACTGCTGGGAGCGTCGGGTTGGGAATTGCATCTCCGCGAGGCGCAAAAGAATGTCGATTCGCTGGTCTCCGAATTCCGACGGATCGCGAGCGGCATTCTCATGCTGGGCGAACGTCCGCCGCGCTCGGTGGATGAAGCCGTCGCAATTGGCGAGCGCCTCTCCGCTGCTTTGCTCGCTCAGTATTTGAATGCCGCCGGAATTCCCTCGCAAGCAATCAGCGGCGGCGAAGTCATTATCACGGACGCTGTTTTCGGAAACGCCTCGCCGCAAATGGAACCCACGCGCGTTGTCTGCCAGTCGATTCTAGCGCCGCTAGTCGAAGCCGGCGTAGTTCCGATCGTGACCGGCTTCAATGGCGCCACTTCCGATGGGCGCACGACGACGCTCGGGCGCGGCGGCTCGGATTTTTCCGCCTCCATCCTCGCCGCCGCGCTGGATGCCGAGGAACTCTGGATCTGGACCGACGTCGATGGCATTCTCTCCGCGGATCCGCGCCTGGTGGAAGATGCTGCCGTGCTCGACGAAGTGACTTACGCCGAAGCCGCCGAGCTTGCCTATAACGGCGCCAAAGTATTGCACCCGCGCACGCTGGCTCCGCTGGTCGAAAAGAAGATTCCGGTCTGGAGCAAAAACAGTTTCGCTCCCCACAAGCCGGGCACGAAAATCGTTTCGCATTTCGACGAGCCGAAGGGCGTCCGCGCGGTTACTTCCATGTCCAATGTGGCGCTCATCTCGATGGAGCCGGCGAATTCGATCATCGGCGGCACGCGCCTGATGGCACGCGCTCTCGACGCGCTCGCGATCGCAAATGTTGAAATTCTTGTCTTCAGCAGTTCCAGCTACCGTCAGAGCTTTTGTTTTCTCATTAAGAAAAACGATCTCGCCGCCGCGTTGGAAACGGTAGAAGCGAACCTGTCGATCGAACTTGCGCACGGATATTTAAAGCCGATCGAAGTGGACGAGAACGTGGGCCTGCTGGCTGTTGTGGGCGAAGGCATGCGCGGCCTGCCTGGCCTGGCCGGTCGCGTCTTCACCGCTATCTCGCGGGAGGACATCAACATCATCGCGATCGCGCAAGGCTCCAGCGAACTCACCATCGGCATCATCGTGCGTCTCGACGGCCTGGAACGCGCTGTCCGCGCGGTCCACGAAGAGTGCCGGTTGGGGCAGCTCACCGCCGATATCTTGAGAAGATAGTAGCGATGCACCGGTGGGCCTACAGCGTGCGTGTGCCGAATGTCCGTTCAATATGATGTAGACTGTTCAAGCCATGTCGCAGCTGTGCCAAGCTGTTCGCTCGATCCTGAAAAGACCGGTTTTTGCGATCACGGCAACACTGACGATCGCTTTAGGTGTCGGCGCAAACACGGCCGTGTATGCGGTCATTCACGCCGTACTGCTTGACCCACTTCCATTTCGGCAGCCGAACCGGCTCGTTCAAGTCTGGGAGACGTACCCCGGATTGCACCGCTTACCGGTCTCCGTCCCAGATTATCTCGACTGGGAAGAGTCGAGCAAGACTCTCGACCTTGCTGCTTATACTTTTCAGGCCATGGACAAAGCTTCACTCCTCGGCCGAGGCAATCCATTGGCAGTGCAGGCCACCAATGCCACCGCGAGCCTTTTTGGCGTCCTCGGCATCAAGCCGCTCTTAGGCCGCGTGTACAGCACCGCGGAAGTGAAGAATAAGGCGCCGGTGGCTCTCATCAGTGAGCGTCTATGGCGCCGGAAATTTTCGGCCAGCCGGAATGTCATTGGCCGTCCTTTGCAACTCGGCAAAGATTTATTCACTATCGTCGGCGTTATTCCTCAAAAAAATGGTTTTCCTGTCTGGGCAGATGTCTGGCTGCCGTTTTCGCTGACCGATCCGGCCTTGATCGCCACGCGCAAATTTCATCCACTCGAAGTAATCGGACGCTTAAAACCCGGCGCCTCCTCACGTCAGGCCGAAGTGGAGATGGAGACGATCGCCCGCCGCTTGAGTACTGCCTACCCGGCAACAAACGGCAAAGTCGGCGGTTTCATCGTGCCTTTAATCGAAACGTTTACGGGCGAGGTCCGAACCCCGCTTTTGGCCGCTTGGCTTGCAGTGGGTCTCGTGTTGCTGATTGCGTCTGCAAATTTAGCTCATCTGATGATGAGCCGGGCACTCAACCGCCGTCACGAAATCGCCCTCCGCCTCGCATTGGGGGCGAGCCGAACGGCTGTCCTGCGTATTTTCGTGATCGAAGCATCGCTGCTATCGCTGGCCGGCGGTCTTCTGGGGATTACTGGGGCCGGTTTCGCGCTTCCCCTCATTAAACATCTTGCGAACGGGCAAATACCTCGGCTTGCGGGCGTTGGGCTTAACTTACCCGTCTTACTATTTGGGACCGCCGCATCGCTTCTGGTCGCACTTCTTTTTGCAGCTCCTTCCTATTTGCAAGTATTTCGTTCGGACTTGAACAGCAGCATTTCTTCGGGAAACACACGGGCTTTCCCGGATCGTCAGTCCTGGCTCAGCCCGGTACTGATGGGTTCCGAAGTCGCGCTTTCGCTGGCAGTTCTGCTCTCCGCGACTGTGCTCGTGCGCAGCTTTTCTCTGACGCTCGAAACGCAACCGGGTTTTCGCGCAAACGATGTGCTGGTTACGCATGCGTTCTTCGTCGATCGAGACTCGCAGAAGTCGTACGAACGCTTCCGCAATCGGGTTGCACCCGGATTGGAAAGCATCGCTGGAGTTCAGTCCGTGGCCGCGGTCAATGCCGTACCGATGAGTCTCGGAACAACGGAGCATAGCCGCTATGCCACGCGATTCGGCATTCCCGGCGTAGCATTCAAGCCCGGCGGCTACCCGATCGCGCAGACCAGATGGTGTACGCCGACTTACTTCCACGCCCTTGGAATACCTTTGCTGCGCGGCAGGTGGCTGACAGAAACAGATCGTGATCACCGCCGTGACTTAATAAACGCAGCATTCGCAAAGCGCTACTTTCCACATGCAAATCCGGTCGGCCGGAAAATACTGTTTGGCGTGACCGGGCCTCATCCTGTAGCGGCTGAAATCGTCGGTGTGGTCGGAGATGTTCGAAGCTTCAGCTTGAATTCTCCTCCCGTACCTACTATTTATTCGATAGATGTTTCACACGAAATGGACATGGTAATTAAGACCGCCGGCAGCGGCCTGGCGCTTCGAAGCGCCATTTCGGAAACCCTGCACCGGATCGATCCGCAGGTAGCAATTGGACCGGTGAAACCTCTGAATGCTTACATCTCGTCCTCGCTGGCAAAACAGCGTTTCACTCTGGCGCTTATATCGAGCTTTGCCTTCCTGGCGATCTGTTTTTGCGCCGTGGGCATTTATGGAGTATTTAGCTATTCCGTTACCCGCCGGATACGGGAATTCGGTATCCGCTCCGCCTTAGGCGCACGGAGGAGAGATCTCGCGGTTCAAGTGATCAAAGAATGCCTGGCCGTAGTCGTTCCGGGCCTGTTGGTGGGGATCGGGATCAGTGCCGCGTTCTCGCACTTGTTGCGGACGCTGCTGTATCGAGTGTCGCCAACAGATGCGCTCTCGTCGGGAATTGCCATGGTTTCGATTTTGCTGTTATGCATAGGCTCTGTCACGATCCCCGCCTTGCGGGCAGCTCGGGCCGACCCCGCTCAGGTTCTTCGCGAGCAGTGACATTATCAGTTATATGCGCAGTGAGCAGGTGACCGTCGAGCGGCTGCGGGCCACGTTTGGCAGGCCGGTGTCGCCGCGGGCAGTTTTGGAGGCAATTCGATCTCTGCCTCATCCAAGCCCCTCCGCTGTTTAACTCCTTTGGTGACGTGCAATCGTTCAGGCGCTGCCATTATGTCACAAAATGTGTCACAATTGCGCCATGGCAAGCGTGAATCTTCGCCAGCTCCGCGATACGCAACGGCTGAAAGCCTGGCTCGGGGCAGGCGTAACCGTGGAGTTGCGTGAACGCGAACGCGTAATTGCACGCATCGTTCCCGAGCAATCGTCTCGCCAGCCCCGTGAATGGCCGGACTTTGCGGCCCGCCGCAAAAAGCTGTTCGGCGGGCGCCTGTTGCCGGGCTCCGATCTTGTGATTCAGGAGCGCGGACGCTATTGAATGTCTAGGCCGACACCAGTTTTTTGATCTCGCTCTATATTCCCGAATCTCATTCCGCCGAGGCGGAGCGGCGGATGGCGTCCAGACCTCGCATCTGGTTGACGCCTCTGCACCGGGCGGAGTGGGCCCATGCGATCGAGCGGCATGTTTTCGAGCGCCGGCTATCGCGCCACAAGGCAGAGCAAGTTCACCAAGACTTCGAACGTGACCGAGCCGAAGGGGTGTGGCCGAAACCAGTCTTCCGGAGTTGGCATTCGAGGTCTGTTGCCGGTTGGCCCGGCGTCATGCAGCCCGCCTGGGAAGCCGGACTCTGGATGCGCTGCACGTTGCGAGTGCGCTGGAGCTGAAGGCCGAGCGCTTTTGGACTTTCGATGAACGCCAGGAAAAGCTGGCGCGCGCCGAGGGTTTGAAAATGAGCGCGTGAGCGGATTCGCGCAGCGCCAGGCTTCGCCGAAGCCCGCCCCCCATCCTTAACGGCCGGGTTCTGTCAGCGCCGCTTCGGCCAGGGCGCCTTTGCATTCATGTGGATTCGTGCGCATTCGTGGCCCACCTCCGGTCCCTGATGCGCTTCCAATGTACGCACGGTGAAGGGTGCTCCAAAGGCGCGGAAGGTTTCCCGCAGCAGTCCTTCGATCGCAGCCGTGTTGTCTCTCGCGAGCGCGACCACGGATGGCCCGGCGCCGCTGAGGCAGATGCCCAGCAGGTCGGGATGTTCCAACGATAAAGCCGCCTCCAGCCCCGGTACCAGATGCTTGCGAAACGGCTGATGCAGACGGTCGTGCAGCGCCTCCCGCAGCAGCGAAAATTCGCCGCTTTGCAATGCCTGTAGCAGCAGCGCCACGCGCTGCAGATTGTAGATGGCGTCCTCGCGCGCCACACGGCTTGGTAGCACGCCGCGCGAGTCTGGCGTCGATAAAGCCAGTTCCGGCGTGAGCACCACGAAGCGCAGCTCCCGCGGCCATTCGAGGCTTACCGCGAAGGCCGACCGGTCCGGCATCTCGCAACTGATCGTCAGCCCTCCGAGCAGCGCTGCCGCGACATTGTCCGGATGCGATTCGAGCGCGCACGCCGCGTTCAGCAAACCCTGCATCGGCAGCGGCCCGGTGATCGCCTCATATAACCGCAAACCCGCCACGGTCGCCGCCGCGCTGCTGCCCAGCCCCGCTTTCATCGGGATTTCGCTTTCTACATCGACTGCAAGCGACGGGAATGGTCCGCCGCGCTGCCGGGCCGCGAAACGGAACGCGCGCTCGATGTAATTCTCGGCGTCGAGCGGTCCGCTTGCAAAGCGAAACCGAAGCTCGTCCGTGCCCGGCAGGAGGCGCGCACGCAGCCGCAGATACAGCCGCACGGCGACTGCAAGCGTGTCGAACCCCGGCCCTAGGTTCGCGATCGAGCCGGGAACGTTAATGCGAATTTCGGAGTCGATAGGCACCGCGGCGGGCGCCGGCTCTACGCATTCAATGGGCATGTGCCTCCGCGGCAGACGACACAAAGCGATCGTCTGCCCCACTGTGCTGCCTGATGATGTAATCGGTGTCTTTCAGCGCGTGGCCGGTCAGCACTGCCGCGATGTGGGCCTCCGGATCGATCTTGCCCGCGCGCACCAGTTTGCGGATCCCAGCCAGCGTGGTCGCCGAAGCCGGCTCGCAGCCGATTCCGTCGCGCCCGATCATCTCCTTGGCTTCGCCGATCTCCTCATCGGTGACATCGATCGCCATGCCGCCGGTGAATTGCAGCGCGTGCAGCGCCTTTTTCCAGGACCGAGGATTGCCGATGCGGATCGCCGTCGCTACCGTCTCCGGCTGCTCCACTGGCCGCAGCATGTTTCCGCCTTCCCGCCAGAGTCGTGCCAGTGGATTCGCTCCGGCCGCCTGCACGACCACGATCCGCGGAACTCTTTCGATAAATCCGAACCGGTGCAGTTCTTCGAATGCTTTCCCGAAAGCTGAAGAATTGCCCAGATTGCCGCCCGGGACCACCAGGAATTCCGGCACATGCCAGTCGAACTGCTCCAGCATCTCGAACATGGCGGTTTTCTGCCCTTCAATGCGGAACGGATTGATTGAGTTCAAGAAGTAAAGATCCGGGTCCTGGCTTGCGAGCAGGGTTTCGAGCGCATCGTCGAAGCTGCCTTCGATTTGCACCACCTCGGCGCCGAAATCCAGCGCTTGAGCCAGCTTGTTTTGCGAGACTTGGCCGGCCGGCAGATAGACGCGGCAAATCATGCCTGCGCGCGCTGCGTAGGCAGCCAGCGAAGCCGCCGTGTTCCCGGTGGAGGCGCAGGCGACCGCCTTCGCGCCGACATATTTCGCTTCGGTGATGCCGGCGGTCATGCCTAGGTCTTTGAAGCAGGCAGTGGGATTCCAGCCCAGATGCTTGAACCGGAGATGGCGCACACCCGCCCAGGCGGATGTCCTGTTTCCCGCCACCAGCGGCACATTGCCCTCGGCGAGCGTCACGATCTCGTCCGGCGCGTAGGGGCCGGGAAGAAATTCGCGAAAGCGCCAGACGCCGCTGCGGTCGCGCGGATCGTTCGACATCCTCCGTTCCAGCCACCGTTGTTTGATCTCGCGCGGCTCGCCGTTCACGCTGACTATGCCGATTTCGAGCAAGTCACCGCAGCGCGGGCACGCGAGAGTGCGTTCATGCAATTCGAGTTTGTGCCCGCAGGCACGGTTACTGCAGCGGAGTTCTGTCATACAAAATGGGATGCGCTTCGGTCCTATGCCGGCAAATAGTTCAGCAGAGGTTCGAAAAACGTCTTTACAAACGATACTGCCGTCTCGCTGGCCGCTTGGAGATCGCCGTTGTTCGCGCTCACGACCACGCGCACCAGAGCCGTATCGCTGCGATCGTACCGGATCGAATCCAGAACGGTGTAGATTTTGGCGGTATACTCGCTGGCGATCACCTGGCGTTCCGACTGATACCAATACAGAACCACGCTCTTGTTTTCCCCGCGCTCGACCACGTACCGGTTCACGCGAATGGGACTTAACTTGGCGGAAACTGGAATGGCGATGGTTCCCGATTTCATAGCCACCCACCCGGCGCCCGGTAGACAATTTTTCGGCGAATGCGGCGCTTTCCCTGTGCGCTGGGTCTCGAAATAGGCCACAAACAGCGTCGCGTACTCGCCCGTGTTCCGGTTCTGATACAGCCGCGAGAGGACATCGTCGGCCTTCAGTACCGCCATTGTACCCGGATCGAGCGGCATGCTCTCTCGCATGATCCATGTGTTACCCGGGACGGTAAACAATGCCAGCGGCCGATGGGCCGGAAGTATTTCCGGCCGCGCGAAGGCGAGGCCATAAAAAATGAGGGCCTGCAACAGCAGGACGATGGTCAGAATGCGCCCGCTTCGTGAACCGAAAATCGCTTTCATGCGTTTTCCATCTTCGTCTGGACGCCGCCGCCCTTGGCTGCAATGGCGCGGAGCACGCGATGCGTGATCAATAGCGCGATCAGGGCCACGATAAATACGATGTAGCCCTCTAATTCATGGTACGCGCCCTCGGCGAACTTGGTGTTGATCTGCGACAGCCACCCTGTGACCGCCACGCGGATTGCGTTTGCGATAATCGCGATCGGAATGGTTGCTATCAGCAGCGCCCAGCGCATCCACACGCGCTTGTCCGCGAAATAGGCATAAATCAGAGAGAGAAATCCCAGCGCCAGCAGCGAGCGAATCCCGCTGCAGGCCTCCGCGACGTCCAGATTTTGGCTCGGAAGATGCAGCACGTTTCCGGTCCGAAACACCGGTATCCCCATCGCCGTGATCAACATTTCGCCCAACGAGCTCGCAATCATCTGCAGTTTCAGCGTGAGCGTGGCGTAGATGATCTCCGGAATCGGAATCATGAACAGCATCAGCAGCAGCGGAAACAGCAGGATTTTCACCCATCGTTTACCGCCCAGATACAGTACGACCCCGAACAAAGCGATCACGAATGCGAGGCGCTGCGTAAACAATTCGGCGCCGATCGTGGCGGCCAACGCCTCGCAGCCCGCGAAGATGACCAACACCAGCCCCCAGCCATTCGGCTCTCGCGGGGTTGCCAGCAGCATGTTTCGCCGCTGCCATACAATGAATCCGGCGACAATGGGTACGAAAAATCCGTATCCCATGTCTTCGTTGGTAGCCCATTGGAACACCAACCGGTACAGGATCGGCGCATAGCACAGGATCAGCAGTGCGCCAAACCACACCAGCGCGGTCCAGGGCAGTTTCGTCGCGGACACCGGTTTCTCCGGCGGCTTGACGGCAGGCACGCTTACCATGGAGATAACCTTCAGTTAATCATATTGACTTCTACGCCGCCACAATCCAGAAGCCAGGTTTGCCATTCGCGCATGATGTTCATAGTCCGCTTGCTTCCATCCCGCCGCCGCGCAAGCTCTCTCTGTGGCGCGCTCCTGTTCGCGCTCTGCTTCGCCGCCGGCTCCTCCGCGGCAGCAACTCAGTTCTTCCCCCTCGAAAAAGTCCACCCAGGCCTCCGCGGCATTGGCCGTACCGTCTTCCAGGGCAGCCGCGTCGAACAATTCCAGGTCCAGATCCTCGGTGTCCTTGAAAATGTCTCGCCAAAGCAGACGATCATTCTCGCGCGCCTCAGCGGCGGGCCCCTCGCCGAAACCGGCGTGCTCGAAGGCATGAGCGGCAGTCCTGTTTATATTGACGGCAAACTCCTGGGCGCAGTAGCACTCGGGTTTCCATTCTCGAAAGAGCCCATTGCGGGCATTCGACCGATCCAGGCCATGATCTCCGGCGCCCGCTTTACGCCTCCGGCACTGGCTCGCCCATCCTCTCCCTGGAGATTCACTCCCACCTCGGCTCATTTCCCGCTCTCCCTTCGCCCTGCAATGTCCATCCTGCCTGTTCCATCGTCGGATCTCACAGAAATCCTTACACCTCTTGCTCTTTCTGGATTCACTCCCGGCTCGCTCCACACCTTCGCTTCCCGTTTCGAGCGGCTGGGATTCTCTCTACAAAAGGGAGTGTCGGGCGCGAATCCAACATCTCAACGCGATTCGGGGCCCTTGGTACCCGGCTCCATGATTAGCGTCGAACTGCTCAGCGGCGACATGAACATCAGCGCCCAGGGCACCGTCACCTATATAGACGGCAAACGCATCTACGCTTTCGGCCACCAGTTCTTGAACGAAGGCTCCACCGACCTGCCCTTCACGCGCGCCAGCGTCGTCGCGCTGCTTCCCAGCCTCAATTCTTCCTTCAAAATCGCCATTCCCGGCAAATGGGCCGGGACCATCGTCAGCGACCGCTCCACTGCCATCGCCGGCGAACTCGGCCTCCATGGCCACACGGTCCCCGTCACCATCGCCATCCACTCTTCCGCCTCCGGCTCGCACCAGTACCACATGCAGTCGGTCGA
>JBOGMI010000023.1:0-5592 GCA_050746645.1 Bryobacteraceae bacterium
GGCTCTGCATCACGGCAACAGTGCTTCTGCTGCTGGGCGGGCAGGTTTACGCGCAACAGCTAACGGCTCAGATTAAGGGCACGGTAACCGATGCGACCGGGGCCGTCGTGCCCGGGGCGCAGGTGACCGCCACGAACCACGAAACGGGCGTGGCGACGAAAATCCCGTCACAGAAGGACGGAACCTATCAATTTCTGGAATTGCCAGTGGGCCAGTACACGCTGGCGGTCACGAAGTCCGGGTTTAACAAATTTCAAGTCAACAACATTCATTTGGCGCTGAACCAGGTCTATACACAGCCGGTCGTCTTGCAAGTGGGAGCAGTTAGCCAGTCGGTCCAGGTAGAAGCCAACCCGGCTCAGGTCCAGACGCAGGTGACGCAGCTCGGTGTCGTGATTCAGGGGCGGACGATCCAGGATATGCCTTTGAATGGCAGAAACTGGATCCAACTCCAGCAGTTGGAGCCAGGGGTTGTGGCCTCTAGCGACCGTATGAACACCGCATATGCGACGAACGGAAGCCAGTCGCAGCAAAATTCGTTCATGATCAACGGAATTGCCAGCATGGATCTGCCGCTGAATGGGCCCCTCGTCATTCCAAGTCCCGATGCCATCCAGGAGTTCAATATGATCACGAGCACTATCAATCCGGAATACGGCCGCAATTCCGGGGCGATTATGAACGCCATCATTAAATCCGGGACAAATTCGTTCCACGGCGATGCATTCGAGTTCTATCGCGACACCTTTCTGGACGGCCGCAATATCTACCAGAACACCAAGCCGATCTTTCACCAGAATCAGTTCGGCGGCACCATAGGAGGACCCATTTGGAAGAACCATACCTTCTTCTTCCTCTCCTACCAGGGGACGCGCAATCGCCGGCCGCAAGATGTTCCCGACACATCCCCCGTCTATTCACAGCCGCAGCGCAACGGATATTTCTCGGATCTGGCTACCTCGGCTGGAACTTCGCCTTATTCCATGGTCGGCGACAACGGAGCGACATTTCCGGCCGGAACCGCTTACGGGACCATCTTTTCGCAGGGCTTCATCCCGAAAGCCGACATGAATCCGTTAGCTGTGAAGCTCATGAATAAGTATGTTCCGCTGCCCAACTCGCCGGGCAATCTCTATTCGTTCAATCCAACGGAAACGGAATCCATCGATCAGGGCATTGCGAGAATCGACGAACACCTCGGGGAGAACGATACGATCTGGGCTACCGCCATCTTTCAGACGGAGCCGGTCCTGGAAACGATTCCGTTTGTCGGCGCAAGTGTCCCCGGTTTCCCGATGCAAGACCTGGAGGCGACGAAGCAGTTCAGTGCCGATTGGACGCACACCCTCAATTCAACAACTCTAAACGATTTTCGCGTGGGATTTTTGCGGTTTAACTACAAAGCTGTGTTCCCGGTTACGCCCACGCTGCCTTCAAGCGCCGGATTTGCCATTACTCCGCAGGACTCAAGCGGAGCGGGCCTTCCGGTAATCAGCGTGAATGGGCTGTTTACGATTGGCTTTAGCAACGATGGGCCCCAGCCCAGGATTGACAACACGTACAATCTCGAGGATAACTTCTCCAAGGTCGTTGGAAATCATACGCTGAAATTTGGGTTCAATGGACATCGCTGGAACGTTGACAACCCGTTCTTAGCCGAGAACAGTGGCAATTATTCGTTCGCCGGCCAAGGTCTTTACAGCACCGGCGATGCCGGCGCCGATTATCTGCTCGGCATCCCGGATTCCTTCTCTCAGGAGAGCGGCGGCTATATTGATGCCCGAACCTATGAATTCTACATGTACGCGCAAGACAGTTGGAAAGCAACCAGCAGTCTGACCTTTAACTATGGTTTGGGTTATCAGATCGACACGCCGTTAGCAAATCGGCATTTCGGCGGCGAGGCGGTCAACTGCTTTGCACCCGGTAAGCAATCCACCGTCTTCCCAACCGCGCCCATGAGTCTGCTGTTCCCCGGCGATACCGGATGCACCAAGTCCGGCTATCATGCGCACTACGATCACATTGGCCCGCGGTTCGGCTTCGCCTGGGCCCCGCAATCGAAAAGCAACAAGACTTTCGTGATCCGCGGCGGCTTTGGCGTCTATTTCAACCGCTCCGAAGAGGAACTGGCGCTGCAGAATCTCGGCGCACTGCCGTTTTCGCTCTACTCAACGGGAGCGGCTAGTGTTTCGGGATATAGCCCGGCCTTTGCCAATCCCTATCAGGACATCGCGACCGGAGGCACCGTTCCCAATCCGTTCCCGTTTACGCCGCCCGCTCTGGGATCGAAGATCGATTTTTCTCAGTTCTTCCCCGACGAGCTGAATGTCATCAGCCCGGATTTCACCGAGCCATATGCAATGAATTTCAATTTGAACGTCGAGCAGCAGTTGCCCGGAGCCATGATCATCCAGGTTGGGTATGTCGGCGCGCTTGGGCATCATCTGGAAATGACTTACGAGGGGAACCCGATTTCGCCTGCAGGCACTGCTGCTTGTGCAATAGATCCAAACTGTGTCGCCAATGCCTTCCAACAGCAGCTCTATGCTCCTTTGCACACTCTGTATGGCGCCGAAGCCCCGGGCGATACCTTTACTTCCGTTGGCGTACAGGCCACCGATGGGAACTCAAACTATAACTCTCTTCAGGTGACTTTGAGCAAACACTTGACGCACGGCTTGACCTTCCTCGCCAATTACACCTGGGCGCACTCGATTGACGATACGTCCAGCTTCGAAAACAGCGGCTTCGGCTATCGTGCACTCGATCCCTTTAATTTCGGAGCCGATCGCGCGGATTCTACCTTCGATGCACGGCAGCGGTTCGTGTTTAGCTATGACTGGGAGATCCCGCACGTTAGCCGTATTTGGAATAACTGGTTCTCAAAGGAGGTGCTTGATGGATGGCACATCGCCGGGATTACAACCCTCCAGAGCGGATTCCCGATCCAGCTTTCGAACCCGGATTACAACTCTCTGCAATGCAGCGCCTACCAATATTACGGCTGCTGGGATGCGCCGAATGTAACTGGGCCTCCGCAATTCTACGATCCGCGAACGTCCGTGCTGACGAACACGGCAGGCCCTGCTGCGGCTGGAATCGGGCCTCAGAATTACTACTATTTCAACCCGAACACGTTCGCCGACGAGGCGATCGGGCAGCTTGGCAACGCGGGCCGCAATGCGATTCACGGCCCAGGCATTAACAATACCGACCTCAGCCTATCCAAGCGGTTCTATATCGGGCAGAGCGAGCGGCGCATGATCGAGCTTCGCCTAGAGGCTTATAACCTGTTCAATCACACCCAGTTCTCTGAACCGGACACAAATAGTGGCGGAAGCGATGTGATCGGAAACTTCAACGATCCGAACTTTGGCCGCGTTCTGGATGCTGCTCCCGGACGCACCATCCAGTTAGGCGCGAAAATCTACTTTTAACCCTTCAGGGGTCTATCTGCGGAGCCAGCCGCCTCTCGCGCGGCTGACTCCGCCATTCTCATTGCCCGCCGATGATCCGCCGTACATCCTTGAGAAGCACAAAGAGATGCATTGGGTCTGTCGGAGAGGGCATGAAATCGAATCGCCGATAGAAATCGCGAGCCTGCTCGTCCTTCGCATGCACGGCCAAGGCGCGGCCGCCGGCGATATCGGCCGCCTTGTACCGTTCTTTGCATCGCATCCCGTAAGAGCGCTTTACCAACGCCTTTTCCCTGCCAGCGACGGTCCACGGCAAGGCGCGCAAGCAGCATGATCGGCACGGGATGGCGTGCGAGACCTTTGTGACGTGGCCTACAGTCAGCGTGTAGTGACCAATGACTGCATCGCCCACAAGGCCAAGCTGACGGAAGTGGCGGCGGCAGCCTGCAACACACGTTTGGCGTTGCGCGTGAGCCGCAGGTCGAGTTTTTCGCTGCGCGTGGTCCGTGCCGACATGAGTCTTTCCTTTTTTGAGCATGTCGGCTATCACCCGACAATGTCACGACAACGGCAAAGACAACGATGGATGTTGGGGGCTAAAACAAATCGAGCCAGCCGTCTCTCGCGCGGCTGGCTCATTCTTTTCCCGGCGCGGGCTCGGAGGTATCCGCGCCTATTTGGTTCTGAGACTGCGCGAAACGTGAAAACGTTTCATTCGGCCCCGCTGCCCCGCCGCCTGACCCACCGTGGGGTCAGGCCTTCTGGCCTGCCGCCGCCCTTCCGGGCGGCATTCTTAAGTAAATGACATTGAGCTTAAGCCCGGTCGGAGCTTTAGCTGCGCAAAGTGGGGCTTTAGCACACCCCGGTTCTGGCCTTGATAAACTCAAATTAAACACTTATTCCCATGCCGGTCGCTGCTGCCACCCTCGCCGAAGAGATTCAGGACCTGAAAACCGCGCGGCGGGCCATCATCCTCGCCCACCATTACCAGGAAGCTGAGATTCAGGAGATTGCCGATTCCATCGGCGACAGCCTGGAACTGGCCCGCGCGGCGCGGAAATTCGATGGCGACGTGATCGCCTTCTGCGGTGTGCGGTTCATGGCCGAAACCGCTAAAGTGCTGAATCCAGAGAAGATCGTCGTCGTGCCGGACAAGCAGGCAGGCTGCAGCCTGGTCGATAGCTGCCCCGTTGAAGCCGTCCGCTCGTTCAAGAAGCGTAATCCCGATCATGCGATCGTCAGCTATATCAATACTTCGGTCGAAGTAAAAGCCGAAAGCGACATTCTCTGCACTTCACGCAACGCCGTTGCGGTGGTGAACTCGATTCCGGCGGAGAAGCCGATTCTTTTCCTTCCCGATATCAACCTGGGCAGCTACGTCCAGCGCGAAACCGGCCGCACGAACATGCAGATCTGGCAGGGCGCCTGCATCGTTCACGCAACTTTCCCGGCACGCCGAGTGGCGCGCGCCCGGGTGGAGCATCCCAGCGCCCTGGTCGCCGCGCATCCCGAATGCCCGGAGGACGTGCTGCGTATGGCGGATTTCATCGGCTCCACGTCGGCCATCATCAAGTGGTGCACGAGCCAAAGCGCCCAGGAGTTCATCGTCATGACCGAGAGCGGGGTCCGGTATTCGCTGGAACGGCTGGCGCCTGGAAAGCAGTTCTACTTTGTCGCCAATGAGAGTTGCAATTGCAGCGAATGCCCGTACATGCGGATGAACACGCTGGAGAAGCTGCGCGCCTGTTTGGAAAACCTGCAGCCGCGCATCGAAGTTTCCCCCGATCTGATCGAACGCGCCCGAGTCCCGCTCGAGCGCATGCTCGCGCTGCGCTAATGCTCGTCCAGTTTCCAAATGCTTCTGTATCCGCTGCGCCTGTCTCCGGGCCTCTCGTCGATTCGTTTGGACGCATTCACTCCGATCTGCGCGTCAGCCTGACGGACCGCTGCAATATCCGCTGTTTCTATTGCATGCCGGAAAAGGGTGGGGAATTCGCGCCTGCGGCCTCTCTGCTGAGTTTTGACGAGATCGCGCGCTGCGTTCGAGCCGCTGCCAGGCTGGGCATCTCTAAGATCCGGCTGACGGGCGGCGAACCGCTGCTGCGGCCGAACCTGCCGCAACTAATCTCAGAATTGCGTGGGATCGGCGGCATTCGCGATCTGGCGCTCACGA
>JBOGMI010000024.1:0-4861 GCA_050746645.1 Bryobacteraceae bacterium
GTGCAGCTTGCATGTGAAGATCCTGTAACCGGATGCGGCCAGGAGGCGGATTCGGGGGACGGGGCATTTATGCTTCCAGCCATGCCGCCGCAAGCAAGGGACGCGCTGGCCGGCAATGCGGCTGGAGGCGCGGCCCAGCGCGCCAGCAGGCTGCGTCTAGCCTGGATGCCCACGTGGGGGCGCTGAAGTAACGACGAGTGGCGGGCGGGCGGCGAGTTTGGCTGCTGCGGCCTATCTGGCGTTAGCGTTTCTTTGAAGTGATGAACAATACGCCACCCTGTTAGATCGTGCCGGCGTCTGACGGCTCTCCCTGGATAAGCCAGTATCCTGCGGCTTTCCTGGCGTTGCCCGGGTGCATTCTATCCGTCCGGCATATCTGAGATAGTGGATATGTGTTCAGCGGTGAAGCCAAACGACTAACGGATGTCGAGCGAGCGTTCCTCGAGCCGGTGAACGTCACGCACCGTCATTACGAAGCGCTGCGGGCGTATTACGTCGATCACGTCCCTTCGAAGGAGGCCGCCGCCCGCTTCGGCTACACGCCGGGGAGCTTCCGGGTGCTCTGCCACGACTTCCGGGCCGACCCCAGCCGGGAGTTCTTCCTGCCCGAGCGCACCCGGTCAGGGCGCGCCGGCGGGCCGGCGAGCAAGAGCTCGCGGCTGCGCGCGAGGGTGGTCGCTTTGCGCAAGGCGAACCTGTCGGTCTACGACATCGCCGCGGCGCTCGCCCAGGACGGCGAGACGCTGTCCGCCCCGGCGATCTGGGCGATCCTCGCGCAGGAAGGCTTCGCCCGGCTGCCGCGCCGCGCCGACGAGGAGCGCCCCGGCCGGGCCGGGGTGAGCACGGCCGCCGCCGCGGACATCCGGCAGGCCGACTTCTCCCCGCGCCAGTTCCGCACCGAGGCGGGCGGGCTGTTTTTGTTCCTGCCGGTGCTCGGCGCAGTGAACTTCGACACGCTGATGAGCGGCGCCGGGCTGCCAGGAACCCAGATGGTCCCCGCCGGCGCAGCGATGCGTTCGCTGCTGGCGCTCAAGCTGACCGGGACGGCCCGCACCAGCCACGCCATGCCCGCCGTGTTCGATGAGGGCCTGGCGCTGTTCGCCGGATTGAACGTCGTGCCCAAGCGCTCGTTTTTGACCGAGTACAGCTGCCGGATCGCCCCGGACTGCTACCCGAAGCTGATGACGGCTTGGTTTGAGGCGATGACCAGCCTGGGCCTCGATCGCGGCGTCAGCTTCCACCTCGACTTCCACACGATCCCGTTCCACGGCGAGGACGCCCTGGTCGAGAAACACTACGTCTCCAAACGCAGCCGCCGCCAGAAAGGGCTGCTCGCCTTCCTGGCCCAAGACGCCGGCCGGCGGGTGTTCTGCTACGCCAACGCCGAGATCCGCAAACAAGACCAGGCCGACGAGATCCTCCGGTTCGTCGAGTTCTGGCAGGCACGCACCGGCGGCCTGCCAGAAGAGCTGATCTTCGACTCCAAGCTGACCACCTACAAGAACCTCGACGCCCTCAACCAGAAGAACATCGCGTTCATCACCCTGCGCCGCCGCGGCCCCAAGCTGCTCGAAGAGCTCGCCGCCGCCCCCGCCTCGGCCTGGCGGCGGATCGAGCTCAAAGGCGTCAGCCGCGCCTACCGCACCCCAAGAATCCTCGACCAGCGCATCGAGCTGGGCGGCTACACCGGCGCGATCCGCCAGATCGCGATCACCGGCCTCGGCCACGAAGAGCCCACGCTGCTGATCACCAACCAGCTACGAAAAGGCCCGGCGGGACTGATCGAGACCTACGCCAAGCGCATGCTGATCGAGAACTCCATCTCCGACGGCGTCGACTTCTTCCACATGGACGCTCTGACCTCAACCGTCGCCATGAAAGTCAACTGCGACCTCCAACTCAGCCTGATGGGATCAAGCCTCTACCGGCTGCTCGGCGCCCGCATCGGCGGCGGCTACACCACCGCGGAGAGCCGCCACATCCACCGCGACTTCATCCAAGCCTCAGCCCAAGTCCAGATCACCCCCGACACCGTCGAGGTCAGGTTCGGCAAACGCGCCCACAACCCATATCTGCTCGCCGCCGGGTTCGCTGACACCGACACCCCCATCCCATGGTGGCAAGGACGCAAACTCAAGCTCTCCTTCGGCTGACCCCGCCCCGTGGTGTTAACCCGTGAACCTAACGTGGGAATCCAGGCTAGCAGAGCGCTGAAGACTGAGCGACCGTCGCCGACGTTTCCGGGCCGGACCGGATTCCCGCCGGCGACAATCACGGCGAGACCGGCGTCACGTCCGCCGCGGGATCGCAATCACGCTGGCTATTGCTTCGGTCTCCCCGGCCGCAATAAGCGGAGCTATTCCAATGGCGACCAAACGTCAGTCCGCGGAGACACGCTCGTGGCGAGATGCGCAACTGACTGACCGACGCGGTTCAGTCCTGCTTTGGTCGTCATACAGGCATGTTGAGGAGTGCGTCTCCGAGCGCCATCTTGAAGACGACACGGTAGAGCCGGAGTTGAGGGCTCAGCGACCGATCGTCGATGCGACACTACGCGGGGATGGCGCAATACATGTGTCGGCGTCCTGGTCAGGTTGCTGGACGCCGGGCGGTGAACCGTGGCAGCCCGTCGTCAGGGATCGCCTCCCATGTGGCTGCGAAGGCGGTGAAGAACCTGGCGGTGGGCCGGATTCCAGGATCCGCATCAAAGACGCCCATGCGCACGCCATCGGATCGTTGAAGCCTGGTCTGCTGCTGAACATTGCCGAGCCGCAGCCGCCGCAGAACCATTTCTCGCGACCGTCCTCGGGTTTCCACGCACGCAACCGGTCCTCGCCGGCCAGGATCTGCAGGCTGCCGGGTGCGGTGATCGCGTTGATTGACGCCGCCGTGCCGGTGCGGCGCTGGCAGCGCCAGCAGTGGCAGTAGCGAGCGTCCAGCTGGAGCCTTTGCTGCGCAGACATCAGAACGATGCGATTGACCGTGTGAACTCGCTGCGTATCCGGACGATGGACGTCAACGAACATTTCGGGGCAGAGTTGTTCGGCATGGACCTCCGTCCCGGGCTCGCGAACGTGCGATGTCCGGTGCTCGTGGGCGTCGGCGAGCACGACATCCTCGCGCCGCCTCACCTCGCGCGGGAACTTGTCGACGCACTGCCAGCCGGACTCGGGCGACTCGAAGTGGTCCCTGACGCCTCACACGAGGTGCTCACCGATAATTCAGACGCTGCCTGGGCAGCAATCCGAGGCTTCATCGATTTGGTGCATTGATCGGACCAGCGGTGCCGAACTCTGCCCCAGCGCGGTACCGCATCGACAAGAGGCAGACACCCGCCGCGCAGGCTGACGGACCGCTGCGCCGATTGTCAACACCGAGCGCTCAAGCTGCTGCACGCTGGACCGCGCTGACCACAGCCCCGCTTGCCTCCACTGCATGCGCATCTCCACGAAGGCAGACGACTTCGCTGGTTCCCGCGGAATCTAGAGGTCTAGGAAGTCCGCAAGCCAGGTGCGGATTGCGGCCAGTGTGGCGTCGCTCGCGCGTCCGGATCGGCCCACGATTCGCTCGCGTGAGATCGTTCTGATCTGCTCGGACATGGCCCATGAGCGATGGTCGAGTTGGGCTCCGATCACCTCGATGTGGTTAGGCCAGCCTCGGTCCACGGTGGTGATCGGCACAACCAGCGGCAGCGTGTCGACAGCCTGTAGATAGCCGACGCCCGCCACGATCACGGCGGGTCGCCTTCCGGCTTGTTCTCGGCCGACGGCGATCTCCGGCTCCACCCAGACAACGTCCCCGGGCGTTAGCGCCTCGTCGGGGGCGGCGCCCTCAGTCATTCTCGATGTGATTCCAGGCGCGCGTCTCCTCGCGGTAGGACGCAACGTCCCCTGGAGACGTTGCCTGCATCGCGGCATGGAGGCTGCTCAACCGTGCCTCGCGCTCTCCGAGACTCGCCAGGTGCTCGAGATGCTGACCCAGGGTGCGATGCGCTATCGCGGCTTGTCCTTTGAGCCTGTCGCGCACCTCGTTTGAGACCTTGATCGTCGTAGTCATACTCTGAGTATACCGTCAGCGGGCCGCGGACAGACACGGCTTCACTTGCCGGCAGGCCTGACCGCTCGCAAAAGGAGCACCCCGCTGTGCGCGGGTTGCGATCATCGTGGGCGATGCGGCGGGTGGCAATCGTGGGGAGCAGCGGCGCCGGCAAGTCGTGGTTGGCGGGACGACTCGCTTCCGTGCTTGGTGTCGCTCACGTTGAGTTGGATGGGAGCTATCACGGGCCTGGCTGGGTGGCGTTGCCTGCGGATGAGATGCGCCACGAGCTCGATGTGCGTTGTCCTGCTGATGAGGCCTGGGTGGCGGACGGCAACTATGAGACGAAGGGTGGCAGTATCGTCCGCGCCCATGCCGACACGGTTGTGTGGCTCGACTTTCCATCGTGTCGTGATGCGTCAATTGGTGTTACGCACAGCGCGGCGGTGGCTGTTGCGTCAGCGTTTGTGGAACGGCAATCGCGAGTCGCTACGCGACGTCTTTCCATAGATCCTGAGCGGTCGGTTGTGCTCTGGTCTTGGACGCGACACGAACCGCAGCGTCGCCGTTACGTCGCTCAGCGCGACAGCCGTTGGGTTTGCCTCACTACCCGTACAGAGATCAGAGAGTATCTGAGGATGGTCGAGGCGGCCGCGAGCCGAGTGGATTCCCGCCGTCCCGGCGGGCTCGTGCCCTAGGCCCAATACCGTAAACTTAGGCGGCGAGGATGAGGATTGAGTCGTCGGCCGGTTTGGATGGCTGGGGCCAGTTGTGGTGTTCGGGTCGTTTGACGGGCCAGTTGCTCATCTTGCGTTTGATGACCCGT
>JBOGMI010000025.1:0-3100 GCA_050746645.1 Bryobacteraceae bacterium
CATTGGACGCGTAGGCGCCGTAGTTTGTCGTTGGATCCGACCACCCGCCGCCGCTCGACGTGTGGTACTCGCGATAGCCGTCCTTGAAATACGTGACGAAGCGGGCGGGGAAGGGAAGCGAGGAGAAGTCCGTGCCGTCGTAATTCTCGCCTGTTGTCGTGCCTATCCCGGCCGTGCCGATGTAAATCACCGCGCCCTCGCTGAGGTTGGCGTTGGTGATGCCGACGTAGAGATTCGCGCTATCCCACGTCATGAACCATGTCTGTGCGCTGCTTGTGCCAACCTGATTCGCGTTGCCGTATTCGCCCGGTGCAATCGCGCCGTCAACTGCAGGCGTCGCCCATTGCCCGAATGCCTGCGCCGCAACGCCGCAAAACGCCAGAACCAGAACCAATTTCGAAAGAAACACGCATCACCCCCAGGTCTGGGATGGAAGTTTATCACGAAAAGAGCGGCGGTCAGCTCAGCTTTCAGCGATCGGTGGCCGCTACGGCGCCGCAAGCCGGCTGGCGGCGTCGCGTTCGGCATCGGGCCGGTTCATCACGAAAGCAGCGACCACTTGGCTGCCCTTGAACCACCAGGCTCCGAAGCTGGGCGAATTGACATCGCCGCGGTACTCAGTCCGGTCCGCACCCGCGGTAGCGCCCCAGAACTCGTAGGACAGATCAAAAATGTCCGAAAAGAAATACGGGACGTTTTGGAACGGCTCTTTCTCGCCGCGCAGCCGCTTGGCTAAGTATTGTCCTTGTTTGACTGCGTTGTCCCAGTGCTCCAGGCGGCGGCGTTTTCCGGAGAGCACGTCCTGATAGTTCGCCACATCGCCCGCCGCGTAAACATCGGGCGCACTTGTCTCCAGAAATTCGTTCGCCAGAATGCCGTTATCGGTTTTGATCCCGGCGGACTCCGCGACATCGGTCACCGGCGTCACTCCTATCCCGGCGATTAGCGTATCGGCGTCCAGTTTTGTTCCTTTAGAAAGCGAGAGGCTGCTTTTGCCGATCTCGGTAACGTCCGCTTCGGGTACCAGGCGTACCCCCCGGTCTTGATAGTACTTTTGAAAAAAGCGCGACATTTCGGGCGTGAAAAAGCTTTTCCAAACCCGATCCTCACGGAACACCATTGTGGTGTCGCGTCCGAGCTGCGCGCTCTGCGACGCCACCTCCATCCCGATGAAGCCGGAGCCGAGGACCGCCACTTTTTTGGCACTTTTTAGTGCATCGCGCAGGCGCGCCGAATCGCTCAGCGAGCGCAGATAAAGAACGCGATCGGCGCCGGGAACGTTGAGTTTGTGTACGCGCGCGCCGGTAGCCAGAATCAATTTGTTGAATGGAAACTCCTGCTCGCTCTGGCCGAGCAATCGCTTGCCCGAAAGGTCGATGCGGAGAACGGGCGTATTGAGCCGGATCTCGATGCCATGCTCGCGATAGAACGCTTCGTTGTTGATGAGCACGCTCTGTTCATTGTCTTTTCCGGCAAGGAAACTTTTGGACAGCGGCGGGCGTTCGTAAGGCAGCGCTCCATCCGCCGAAACGATGCACAGCGTTCCCGGTTTCAGGCCGTCGTCCACAGCTTGTTTGGCGGCGTATCCGGCCACCATGCCGCCGCCCAGGATGATTGTGTCGTATTGGTTCACGTCCCGAGAATACACCCGCTGGAGCCGCGGCGCCGGTGTTAGCATGAGGACGTAGTGAAGTTAGCAGAAGCGGTCCGCCTGGCGCGCTCGGTCAAGGTCTCTCATGCGAAGGGTTTCGTGCGCCATGTGGTGCCTGAGGTCGTTCGCCCCGCGCGTGTCATTTGGAATCGCGCCATCGGAGCGCTGTTCGTCGTGCTTGTCGTTCCCGCTCTTTTTAAGGCCACGCAGATTTATCCCGATCTGGCTACCGATTCGAAGGCCCCGTTCAGCTTCATGGTCTGCCTTGTCTTTGCCGCTCTCATGGCCTTCTTCGCCTTCACCTCTTTCCGGACGGCGCGCCGGATCTGTAATCCAACGCGAAACCGGAAGCGCCCCCGGGCGATCCCCTGAACGGCGATGACGGTATGACCTCAAAACTCGCCGACCATCGTTCCCTAGCCGAACGCCTCCAACCCAGAATTGCGATTGAAGAGCATGCCGCGCGCACTGGCATTCCCTGCCGCCGCCATCCTCTGATGAACCGCACCGAGCGGCTGTTTCTCAAACCGCTTCTGAAGCTGGGCCTGAAAGCCTCCGGCCTGTATCCGCGAGGCGCTGCCAACGCGCTCCAGCCCGTTGTCCGCTCGCTCCGGCTGGAATGCCCGGGTCTGCCGGCGGCCTTCCATGGATACCGCATTTTGCAGATCTCCGATCTACACATTGACGGCGTGGATGGCTTGGCCGAAATCGTTGCCGAAAAGCTCGCGGGAATCCGGGCCGATCTGTGTGTCCTCACCGGCGATTACCGCTTTCATAACGAAGGCTCTTGCGAACGCGTCTATCCGCGCCTGAAGCGGATCCTCTCCAGTATCCGCGCCGAGCAGGGCATTTATGCCATTCTTGGGAATCATGACGCTTCCGAGATCGCCTTCCGCCTCGAAGAAATGGGCGTAAGTATGCTGGTCAACGAAGCGGCGCCTGTTTGCAAAAAAAATGAAACGATTTGGCTCGCGGGTGTCGACGATCCCTACGATTACCGCTGCGACGATCTCGCCGCGGCGCTCGACGCCATCCCGCCCGGCGGTTTTAAGGTGCTGCTCGCGCACACCCCCGCTCTCTATCGCACCGCCGCCGCTGCCGGGGTGGATCTCTATCTCTGCGGGCATACGCACGCCGGCCAGATTTGCTTTCCGCTGGTCGGAGCTTTGTTTCATCACGTGAATGCGCCGCGTGCGCATACCGGCGGCTACTGGCACTATGGCCGCATGCACGGCTATACCAGCGCCGGCGCGGGTTCCTCCGGCCTGCCCGTCCGTTTCAACTGTCCGCCGGAAATCACGCTGTTTGAACTACTGGTACCGGCAGTACCTGAAATCTAAGCTCTCAAAATTCCATCCATTAGCTGATAAGTACAGGGGATCTCCATGCCTCGTATATCAGCTCTTACCCTCTTACTACTTACTGGTGTGGCGGTGCACTCTTACGCTT
>JBOGMI010000026.1:0-5984 GCA_050746645.1 Bryobacteraceae bacterium
ATTTCCGGCCCCTACGGCGATCCGTGGGTGCAGCTATTCGATCGCAACCTGAACTTTCAAATCAATGCAAACAAGGGCAATCGCGGCGCTCATATCGTGGACCGCCATCCGGAAGAATCGGAAAAAAGGACTACTATAACTACGTCGATCCTTCGAACACCACGGTCTGCTATGCGCGCGTTGCGTATCTGACGGGCCTGACCGCGGGAACTCACGTCCTCCTGGCCGGAGGACCGCACATCGCATCTACCGAAGCGGCTTGCTTGTTCTTAACGCGCCACGAATCGCTGTCTGAGGTGCGCAAGCTGTTTCATCTCAGTTCGAGTGGCCATCTGCCGTACTTTGAGCTACTTATCCAAGCGCGCGCCTTAGGCAATGCTCCGTGGGAGATGAAGATTGTGGCGGGCAGAATTGTGCCGGGCGAGTAAAACTGCTTGCTTTTTCACATTTCTGACTGTCAATTGCCCGTAAAAACTCTTGTTTGTGACCGGCCTCTGGCTGGAAGCTGGGTGTATGGTAGGAGATCCCACTAAGGCCGTTGTGGCGGCTCTGCTGTTCTCGTGAGCGGCGAAAATCACATGAGCGATGAAAGAAACGAAAGAACCGAGCAATCTCGCAGAAATTTCTTAAGGCTGAGCGCGGGTGCTGCTGCTGGGCTAGCGGCTCACGCCGAAGCTCACGGCAACACACAGCAGTCCAGCCAACATACGGACCGCAAGCCCAATTTCCTCATTCTCATCGGCGAAGGGGTCCGCTCAGACGAATTCAGCTACGCTGGGAATCCGATTATCCAAACCCCGAACCTCGACAGAGTCGCGGTGGAAGGGATCAATTTCAAGAACAGCTTTTGCATTAACGCCTTATGTTCGCCCTCGCGAGCTGCCATTCTGACCGGTCTTTATTCCCACACCACAGGGTGTCTAGACAACCATAACCGCCACATTCCGGACAATGATCCAATCTTCACCGATCTACTTCATCAGGCGGGCTACGAGACAGCTTGCTTCGGCAAGGCTCATATTCGAGAGGCTCTCATGGATCATTCCTGGGATTACTATTTTGGCTTCGATCACGCCGCGACGAGCTATTACCACCCGCGGATCGTCGAAGGATCGGCAGGACAGTATGAGCATCCTAAAGAGTATGTTGGCTATGTAGACGACTTGGTGACGGACAAGGCCGTCAATTGGCTGTCGCAGAAGCGGGATAAACCTTTCCTGTGCCTTTTCATGTTCCAGGCGCCGCATGGACCGTTCTTGCGCTCGCGGCGCAATCTCGACCTGTACAACGGGGTTCCCATTTCCAAACCTTCCACCTTTGACGATGATCTGCACGGCGACTATTACGGAAAGCCTCGTGTGTTCGCTAAGGCCAAAACGAGAATCGGCACCTCAGAGCTGGGCCACAATGATCCCCGGTCGCTCGAAGAAGTAGTAAAGGACCATTATGCTGGCGTGGTGAATAACGATCAGAATTTCCATAGCTTATTGAAAGTTTTGGAAAAGCAAGGGCAGCTAGATGACACAGTCGTCCTGCTCACTTCCGATCACGGCTTTTTTTTGGGCGAGTGGCGCCTGTATGACAAACGTTTTATGCATGAGCCTTCGATCCGAGTCCCGTTGGCGATTCGTTATCCGAAGTTGATTCAGGCGGGGTCGGTGGTGGAGAAGATGGCGCTGAATTTAGACCTTGCTCCCACTATTCTCGACCTTGCGGGGGTGGAGACGCCAAAACAGATGCAGGGGAGTAGCCTCGTCCCGTTTCTTAGGGGTTCCGCGCCGGCGACATGGCGCAAGGACTGGCTCTACGAGTATTACGAGCTTGGTCCGCAACTAATTCCGCCAAACCGAGGCATTCGGACGGATCGCTATAAGCTAATTCACTATTACGTCCCGCCCGAAGAATTCGAGCTCTACGACCTCCAGAACGATCTTGGCGAGCTTTATAACTTGTATGGGGATCCTCGCTATACGGGATTATTCAAAGATTTGATGAGCCGTCTCCATGAGCTTCGGGTGGAAACCGGAGATTGGAAATCGAGCTTGAACCCGTATGGCCTTCCGCGCTGAACAAAAGCAAACTCTAGCCAAGGGCTTTGCCCTTGAAATCCCAACAACTTGCAAACCAGATGTAACAATGTTAAACGCTTGAAATTGTTGAAGTATTCCTGTTTACGAATTGCTGCCCAAGAATCTAGGAGATGCGAAGCGACTTATCTTGCCTTAACCGCGAGTTGCTGTCCGCCTTATGCGAACTGTTTTATCTCGAACCAGTCCGGAAAGCAAAAATGCTTGATTTTTCACCATTTCTGACTGTCAATTGCCGGTAAAAACTCTTGTTTGCGGCGGCTTTTGGCCGGAAGCTGAAGGCATGGTAAGAGATTTCGCCGGTTGGGCCGCTGTGACGGCCATGCTGCTCTTCGCGAGCGCTCCATTCGGATTGGCTCAGACTTCGACGGGAGAAATCGACGTGACGGTGGTGGATCCTTCGGGCGCTGTGATTCCTAACGCCACGGTGATCGTCAAGGGCGCGCAGACAGGCAACCTGGTGCGTCGCCTCAAGACCGGCAATCTCGGCAGCGCGACCGCTCCGCTGCTGCCGCCAGCTACTTACGATCTGGACGTGGAAGCGGCTGGATTCAAGCGCCTCGCGCGCAACGGAATCCGGCTCAATGTCGACGCTACAGTCAGTTTGAAACTGGCGCTCCAAACCGGCGGCGTGACCCAGACGGTAACCGTTATCGGCGAAACTCCGTTGTTGCAGGAAAAATCGGCGGTCATTTCGCAAACGTTCAACCAGACTGCCATCCGTGCACTGCCCATTTCCGGGCGGAATTATTTGCAACTCGGCAACTTGGTTGCAGGAGCTGTGCCGTCGCACGGAAGCCGGGATGACACATTCTCGATGTACGGCAACTCGGGAATCCAAAATGCTTTCCTGCTGGATGGTGCCAGAAACCAGTCTTACATTCGGGGCTTGGATACGGGAGTGGGCGGCGGCAACGCGGTTCTGGGCGCCCGCGACGCTTATCGTCCTCCGCTGGATGCGTTGCAGGAAACGAGCGTGAAAACCAGCAACTTTTCCGCTGAATTCGGGGCTTCGGCGGGAGCCGTCATCATGGCAGTGACGAAAAGCGGGACCAATCAGATTCACGGCGATGCCTATGACTTTCTCCGCAACAGAGCTTTGGATGCACGAAACTACTTTGCCCCGTCGGGTCCCAAACCTCAGCTCGTGCAAAACCAGTTTGGAGGCTCCATGGGCGGCCCGATCGTCAAGAATCACGCCTGGATTTTTGGAGCCTACGAGGGAACAGGAGTTGCCCAGGCGAACACGGACACTTCCACGGTGCCCACAGTAGCGGAAAGGAATGGGGACTTCGGCTCAACCCCCATCTACGATCCGTTCTCCACTGTCTGCAATAGCACGGGGAAATCGTGCACGCGTGCCCAGTTTGCCAATAATACGATTCCGGCAAACCTTCTCAACCCCATCGGCCAGTCCATTCTCAATCGGTACCCGCTTCCGAATCAATCCGGCACCGCCAATAATTTCGTCAACAATGCGCCACAGGATTATTTCAACAATAATGCGATCTTTCGGGGAGATGTGCAGGTGACCAGCAAAGCCCACATGTTTGCCCGGTTTGCTTTCACTCGGTATCACATCCTCGCCAACCCCGCCCTTCCGCCACCTGCGCAGCCGCCTTCGCGGCGCCACGTCAATTCCTGGGGAGTGGGATACGGATTCACTTATACGTTTAGCCCAACCTTGATCAATGAGTTCCGGCTGAACTGGACCAGGATCGCTATTAACCAGGACTTCACCCTACCTCGGGATGAAATTATCCCAGGAATGCTTGATCCGGAAATCAAAAGCAGCATTCCGCGATTTAGCGTTTCGGGTTACACGGAGATCGGCGCAGGCCCCAGCGGCGAGTCGAACGACCCGCTGAACAAGAGCTCCGCCACCTGGGATATTGCTGATAACGCCACCAAGTCAATGGGACGCCACACTCTAAAGTTTGGCGCCGAACTTATGCTGATCCGGCCAACAACCTTTTCAGCGCTCAACGGCCGCGGCGTCATGGGTTTCAACGGTGTTTTCACGCAGAATCCCCAGAAACGGTCCGCAACCGGAAGCTCGGTCGCAGATGCGCTGTTGGGCGTAGCAAACAGTCTGAGCACCAGTACTGTCGGCGAGGCGGTGGAGCGAGGCAAGTATCTGGGGGTCTACTTCCAGGACGACTGGAGTGCAACTAAGAATCTTACTCTCAACTTGGGTGTTCGCTACGAATTATTCTGGCCTTATTACACAGATCCCAACCGGATGGCCAATTTCATCCTCGATCCCGGCAGCAAATATTTCGGCCAAATGATCATTGCGGGCAATCCAGCCTTTCCGCGATCATTGGAAACCATGGATGAGAATAATGTGGCGCCGCGAGTGGGACTTGCCTATCATGTCCCTGGAGTGAAGAATCTCGTCATACGGGCGGCTTACGGGGTTTTTTATGCGCAAGACGATGGATGGGGTGTAACCTCTCGCATGACCCACAATCCACCCTTCTGGGGCTACGGCGGCGCCAACATTACCAGTGACCAATTGTTCCCCGATACTGGCTTCGTTCTGACTTCCAATGCGACCGCTCCCCGCCTGCCTCCCATCGCCCCGTCGCAGTTCGCTTTGAACCCTCTCGCGACTTCAACCCTCACAAGCTGGCCGCTGCGCTATACGAGTCCGTATGTGCAGGAATGGAATTTCGACATCCAAAAGCAATTTCCGTGGGGCCTGCTCTGGGAAACCAACTATGTGGGAAATATTGGCATTAAATTATGGGGACGGAAGCAGGGCAACCAACCTCTGACCAACGGGCCAGGATCTCCCAATAGCCGCCGTCCGCTGGCGCAATATACTCACGCGCCCATCAATTCCTTCGGCCCTTGGAACAGGAGCCACTACGAAGGCATTTCGACCACAGTGAAGAAGCGGTTTGGAGGCGGCTTGCAATTTGCCAGCTCGTTCACTTATGGAAAGGCCATGGATATGTTCAATCAGAGTATCGATCTGTGCAATGGTGGCGGTTGCAATGAGGGGATACAAAACAGCTACGACCTCGACTCTCTGATGGGGCCGTCCGATCAGGACGTTCGCTTCCGCTATACATTCGCAGGAACTTGGGATCTGCCGTTCGGGAAAGGACACCGGCTCGCATCGGGTGGTTTGGGCGCGGCAATCCTCGGCTATTGGCAATTGGACGCCATCTATATGGCGCAGAGCGGATTTCCGTTCACGCCTGTTTTGAACTTCGACAACGCCAACGCCGGGAATGCTTCCTGGCCGGACCGCGTCTGCAATGGTGCGCTGCCAAACCCCACGATCGGTGAGTGGTTCGACACCGGTTGTTTTGTGGTGCCGCCACAGTATCAGTTCGGCAACACCGGGCGAAATATTCTGCGGGGGCCGGGGAGAGACAACCTGGACTTCGGTCTACACCGCTCATTCAAAATTCCGGCGGGCGAAACCGCACGTTTGGAACTCCGCGCCGATGCATTCAACTTGCTGAACCATCCTCAGTTCGGTCAGCCTGGAAACACGATCGGCAATCCGGGTGCGGGCAAAATCAGCAGCACTTCGGTTGCGAATAGGGAGATCCAACTGGCGCTGAAGCTGACATTCTGAAAAAAGGAAACAGATGAAGAAGGAAACCGAAGGGATCGACAGACGATCATTCGCAAAGGCTGTCGCGGGGACGCTGGCGGCAGGCTCTTTGACTGCACAGGCTGCTGGCAAAAAGCGCCCGCCGAACGTCATCATCATGATCTGCGACGATCTTGGCTCGGGCGATCTCCATTGCTATGGATCGTCGTTGCAGACTCCCAATCTGGATCGCATGGCGAAGGAAGGCGTGCGTTTTACGCGCTTCAACACCGCGAATCCGATTTGCTCCGCTTCGCGGTGCGCGCTGCTGACCGGAAGATACG
>JBOGMI010000027.1:0-1142 GCA_050746645.1 Bryobacteraceae bacterium
CTGTAGAGAGATTATCGAAAAGCGCGATGTTCGCGCGCTCGCTGCCGGGAGGATCGAGAACTTTCCAGTAATCGACCCAGGACTTCCGCAGAGCGTTGTACTCGACCGGCAGAACGTGCAAAGAACCATTGTGGGCGCGAGTTACATATCCCTGCTGCCACTTAGATCCGATTGTGTACGCAACATGAAATTTTTCCCAGCGGCCATGGGAATCGGCGACTTCGAAATAAGGCTTCGGATCGCGGCCCATGCGAATCATCACCTTACCGGCGGGATTCTGATAGACAGTTCCAACAGAAAAATCCCCCATAATGTTCTGCGCTTGGTAGGCGCGAAGCATTCTGGACATACCTGTTTCCCGCCAAGTGTTGTATTCCATCGTATGACACGGCCTGCAAGCGGCTGAACCGGCATATCCGGCCTTAATTGCCCGCGACATCTGCGAATCGCGCACTGCCTTTCCTAATTTTGCGGTTAGATATGGCTTCGGCGGATGATTCATAAGCTCTTTAAAGGCAGCGGGGGAATAAATGTGTCGCAGCCGGGTTATAGCTTTTGTGCTCAGCGGATTCTTGCTGTGGGCCACCCAGGCGAGATCGCCTACGGCTCGGCTTGTCTCGCCGAGACGCAACTCCACCAGAGCTCTGAGATAGAGCGCCTCGAAGTTTTTTGGATTCCAAGCCGTGGCCTGGTTAAGTGCGCCCGCAGCCTGATTCAGCAGCTTGCGATCGGGTAAATGCGTGGCCAGAGCTTTCGCTGCATAGGCCCGGCCAAGCGCGAAATAGGCAGACGCTTTCAATCGAGGTTTTAGCGATTTCCACTTCTGCCTGCCGATGTTTCCGGGACGGGCAAACCGGTCGAGATCGTCCAACGCCTGGCTAGCGCTCGACTCCGCCTCATCGAAAAGGCCTAACCGCGCCTCCAGGTTGGCCATTAAGACCAACAGCGTTGCATTTTCAGGCCTGAGGCGCAGCGAGAATCTGCCTTCCTTCAGGGCTCTCTTATACGCACCGAGATTGATCGACGCGCGTGCCGCAACGTCGTACGCTTCGGCGAGCAGCCAGGATTGCGGATATGCGTCGATAAAGGCCATCGCGAGCGCATAGCGTTGGGACGGTGCCGAAGCGGCATAGGCCTTTAGA
>JBOGMI010000028.1:0-5536 GCA_050746645.1 Bryobacteraceae bacterium
CCATCATGATGAGATCACCACGTTCGCGTGAGCTCACCGGAATTTTTTTCAGCGAAGCGGCGCGCTTCAATTCCAACTGGCGGGCTTCGCCATCGAGCAGCAGCGGTTTGACGGGGCCGCCGCCGTGCGGTCTTACCAATCGCGCCATAGAGCCCCTCCGGAATTCAATTAGCCGTTGATTTACAAGGCGCAGGTTAGCATGAGAGCGTTTGCATTCTTATCCATTTATTTTATTTGCAGATAAGAAATCCTGTCCACTGAAAATCCGGCAATTCGAAGGTATTGACGCGGCGAATATTGGGAAAGCGGCCTTGCCAATCGTTCCGGTTCGGCCCGACGGTGCGAACGGGGCGGAGCCGACTTTGGCGGCGGAAATTTGCCGCCGATGGGGTGCGGTTTTTCGTCGTCGGGCGATTGCAGGTTTATCGTGGCGTGGCGCGACGCATTTCAGCGAAATTTTTTCGAAAGAGTTTGACTTCAAAAAAACGCGACTGCTATAATCGTCCCTCTTTGCAAGACGGACGCGGGGTGGAGCAGTCTGGCAGCTCGTCGGGCTCATAACCCGAAGGTCATAGGTTCAAATCCTATCCCCGCAACCAACGCTCTTTAAAAATTTACAGCCGATAGGTGTGGGCACTTGATGTTGAGGCCGCCTGTCGATCAAGAAACAACGATCGGCAGGCAACTTGCAATATTGAAGTGCTCGCACGATGTATGTAATACGTCAAGCGAGTTAAGCTTTGCAGTGATTAAACTGAAGAGTTTGATCCTGGCTCAGATTGAACGCTAGCGGCATGCTTTACACATGCAAGTCGAACGGCAGCACGGGAGCTTGCTCCTGGTGGCGAGTGGCGAACGGGTGAGTAATATATCGGAACATGTCCTGGAGTGGGGGATAACGCGTCGAAAGATGTGCTAATACCGCATACGCTCTACGGAGGAAAGTGGGGGACCGCAAGGCCTCACGCTCAAGGAGTGGCCGATATCCGATTAGCTTGTTGGTGGGGTAAAGGCCTACCAAGGCGACGATCGGTAGCTGGTCTGAGAGGATGATCAGCCACACTGGGACTGAGACACGGCCCAGACTCCTACGGGAGGCAGCAGTGGGGAATTTTGGACAATGGGCGCAAGCCTGATCCAGCCATGCCGCGTGAGTGAAGAAGGCCTTCGGGTTGTAAAGCTCTTTCGGTGGGAACGAAACGGTTCACGCTAATACCGTGGACTACTGACGGTACTCACAGAAGAAGCACCGGCTAACTACGTGCCAGCAGCCGCGGTAATACGTAGGGTGCAGGCGTTAATCGGAATTACTGGGCGTAAAGCGTGCGCAGGCGGTTTGTAAAGTCAGATGTGAAAGCCCCGGGCTCAACCTGGGAATTGCATTTGAAACTGGCAAGCTAGAGTGTGGCAGAGGGGGGTGGAATTCCACGTGTAGCAGTGAAATGCGTAGAGATGTGGAGGAACACCGATGGCGAAGGCAGCCCCCTGGGCTAACACTGACGCTCAGGCACGAAAGCGTGGGGAGCAAACAGGATTAGATACCCTGGTAGTCCACGCCCTAAACTATGTCAACTAGTTGTTGGGAGAGTTAAATCTCTTAGTAACGCAGCTAACGCGTGAAGTTGACCGCCTGGGGAGTACGGCCGCAAGGTTAAAACTCAAAGGAATTGACGGGGACCCGCACAAGCGGTGGATTATGTGGATTAATTCGATGCAACGCGAAAAACCTTACCTACCCTTGACATGTACGGAACGGGGCAGAGACGTCCCGGTGCCCGAAAGGGAACCGTAACACAGGTGCTGCATGGCTGTCGTCAGCTCGTGTCGTGAGATGTTGGGTTAAGTCCCGCAACGAGCGCAACCCTTACCATTCGTTGCTACATTCAGTTGGGCACTCTAATGGGACTGCCGGTGACAAACCGGAGGAAGGTGGGGATGACGTCAAGTCCTCATGGCCCTTATGGGTAGGGCTTCACACGTAATACAATGGCCGGTACAGAGGGTTGCCAACCCGCGAGGGGGAGCCAATCCCAGAAAGCCGGTCGTAGTCCGGATTGTTCTCTGCAACTCGAGAGCATGAAGTCGGAATCGCTAGTAATCGCGGATCAGCACGCCGCGGTGAATACGTTCCCGGGTCTTGTACACACCGCCCGTCACACCATGGGAGTGGGTTTCACCAGAAGCAGCTAGCCTAACCGCAAGGAGGGCGGCTTCCACGGTGAGATTCATGACTGGGGTGAAGTCGTAACAAGGTAGCCGTATCGGAAGGTGCGGCTGGATCACCTCCTTTCTAGAGTCAAGCTTCATCGTCAGGTGTCCACACTTATCGGTTGTTTTTAAGACAGGATCGAGGATCGAGGAGGATTGAGTTAGGGGAAGCGCGCTTAACCTTCAATCCTTAATCTTCGGTTCCGGATCCTGAAAACGGGTCTGTAGCTCAGTTGGTTAGAGCACACGCTTGATAAGCGTGGGGTCGTTGGTTCAAATCCAACCAGACCCACCATGGATATCGGGGGTGTAGCTCAGATGGGAGAGCACCTGCTTTGCAAGCAGGGGGTCATCGGTTCGATTCCGTTCACCTCCACCAGAATTTTTAGATGTAAAATTCCATATGGATCAAGAAATCATAAGTAAGTCTTAACGATTTACTTCTGGCTTTTTGCCGGTAGGCTGTAATTGCTCTTTAACAAAACGGAAGAAGCAAATATTTTGATTCATCGAAGAATCGATTGCGCGTGTCGCATCGACGATTCGCTGGGTCGAATATTGGGTCTGATTGTATCGTGCGTCCGATCTTTGCCGGTCGGGCGCGACAAACGCGAGTTGTCTGTAACTCTATGCTTCGACGCAAGTTGAGGCCTCAGGGTTATAGGATCAAGCGAACAAGTGCATGTGGTGGATGCCTTGGCGATTACAGGCGATGAAGGACGTAGTAGCTTGCGATAAGCTTCGGGGAGCTGGCAAACTAGCTTTGATCCGGAGATGTCCGAATGGGGAAACCCGGCCCGCAAGGGTCACTCCTCGCTGAATTTATAGGCGAGGTAGAGCTAACCTGCTGAACTGAAACATCTAAGTAGGCAGAGGAACAGAAATCAACCGAGATTCCGAGAGTAGTGGCGAGCGAAATCGGATCAGCCTGCAACATTTAGCTCCCGTGTTAACAGAACGGTCTGGAAAGTCCGGCGATAGTGGGTGATAGCCCCGTATGTGAAAACACAGGAGTGGAACTAGGGTTGCGACAAGTAGGGCGGGGCACGTGGAATCCTGTCTGAAGATGGGGGGACCATCCTCCAAGGCTAAATACTCGTAATCGACCGATAGTGAACCAGTACCGTGAGGGAAAGGCGAAAAGAACCCCGGAAGGGGAGTGAAATAGATCCTGAAACCACATGCATACAAGCGGTCGGAGCCCCAGCTTAATTTGCTTTCTCAAATTAATATAATAATATTATGTTTTTATTTAATTAGTTTGTTAAGAGAACAAATCAAGCTGGGGTGACGGCATACCTTTTGTATAATGGGTCAGCGACTTACATTCAGTGGCAAGCTTAACCATTTAGGGAAAGCGTAGCGAAAGCGAGTCTTAATAGGGCGTTCAGTCGCTGGGTGTAGACCCGAAACCGGATGATCTACCCATGGCCAGGATGAAGGTGGGGTAACTCCCACTGGAGGTCCGAACCCACTAATGTTGAAAAATTAGGGGATGAGCTGTGGGTAGGGGTGAAAGGCTAAACAAATCCGGAAATAGCTGGTTCTCTCCGAAAGCTATTTAGGTAGCGCCTCGTGACACACCTTCGGGGGTAGAGCACTGTCATGGCTAGGGGGCCGTTAAGGTCTACCAAACCATAGCAAACTCCGAATACCGAAGAGTGCATTCACGGGAGACAGATGTCGGGTGCTAACGTCCGGCGTCAAGAGGGAAACAACCCAGACCGCCAGCTAAGGTCCCCAAGTACAGTTAAGTGGCAAACGAAGTGGGAAGGCATAGACAGCCAGGAGGTTGGCTTAGAAGCAGCCATCCTTTAAAGAAAGCGTAATAGCTCACTGGTCGAGTCGTCCTGCGCGGAAGATGTAACGGGGCTCAAACTGTACACCGAAGCTGCGGACGCTGGTGTTCTTCGGAATGCCGGCGTGGTAGGAGAGCGTTCTGTAAGCCTGCGAAGGTGGCCTGTAAGGGCTGCTGGAGGTATCAGAAGTGCGAATGCTGACATGAGTAGCGATAAAGCGGGTGAAAAGCCCGCTCGCCGAAAGCCCAAGGTTTCCTGCGCAACGTTCATCGGCGCAGGGTGAGTCGGCCCCTAAGGCGAGGCGGAAACGCGTAGTCGATGGGAAATCGGTTAATATTCCGATACCTCTGTGTGATGCGATGGGGTGACGGAGAAGGTTATGCGAGCCGGGTGTTGGATGTCCCGGTTTAAGCGTGTAGGCGGATCTCTTAGGTAAATCCGGGGGGTCAACGCTGAGGCGTGATGACGAGTCCTCTTTGAGGGCGAAGTCGCGGATACCCTGCTTCCAGGAAAAGCCTCTAAGCTTCAGTCACATGGAGACCGTACCGCAAACCGACACAGGTGGGCGAGATGAGTATTCTAAGGCGCTTGAGAGAACTCGGGTGAAGGAACTCGGCAAATTGGTACCGTAACTTCGGGATAAGGTACGCCCTTGGTACGTGTAGGAGTTCACCTCCGAAGCGGAAAGGGGTTGCAATAAACTGGTGGCTGCGACTGTTTAATAAAAACACAGCACTCTGCAAACACGTCAAGTGGACGTATAGGGTGTGACGCCTGCCCGGTGCCGGAAGGTTAAGTGATGGAGTGCAAGCTCTGGATCGAAGCCCCGGTAAACGGCGGCCGTAACTATAACGGTCCTAAGGTAGCGAAATTCCTTGTCGGGTAAGTTCCGACCTGCACGAATGGCGTAACGATGGCCACACTGTCTCCACCCGAGACTCAGCGAAATTGAAGTGTTTGTGATGATGCAATCTCCCCGCTGCTAGACGGAAAGACCCCGTGCACCTTTACTGTAGCTTTGCATTGGACTTTGATGGGATTTGTGTAGGATAGGTGGGAGACTTTGAAGCGGGGGCGCTAGCCCTCGTGGAGTCGCCGTTGAAATACCACCCTAATGTCATTGAGGTTCTAACCCAGGCCCGTGAATCCGGACCGGGGACCGTGCATGGCAGGCAGTTTGACTGGGGCGGTCTCCTCCCAAAGAGTAACGGAGGAGTGCAAAGGTACCCTCAGCGCGGTCGGTCATCGCGCTTCAGAGTGCAATGGCATAAGGGTGCTTGACTGCGAGACTGACAAGTCGAGCAGGTGCGAAAGCAGGTCATAGTGATCCGGTGGTTCTGTATGGAAGGGCCATCGCTCAACGGATAAAAGGTACTCCGGGGATAACAGGCTTATTCCTCCCAAGAGTCCACATCGACGGAGGAGTTTGGCACCTCGATGTCGGCTCATCACATCCTGGGGCTGTAGCAGGTCCCAAGGGTTCGGCTGTTCGCCGATTAAAGTGGTACGCGAGCTGGGTTCAAAACGTA
>JBOGMI010000029.1:0-12117 GCA_050746645.1 Bryobacteraceae bacterium
CGGAGTAAATCGAACAATAACAGAATGGCGCCGACGGTGATGGCGCTGTCGGCGACATTGAAGGCCGGGAAGGACCAGGCGTGGTGATAAATTTCGATAAAGTCTGTGACCGCGCCGTGGACGATGCGGCCATAGAGGTTTCCGATCGCGCCGCCCAGGATGAGAGCCAGCGCAACGCGGGTGACGGAGGAAGCGTACCTACTGGCGCCGCTCCAAAGAGCGAAGGCGACGTAAATCAGCACCAAGCCAGAAACACCGATCAGCAGCGCGCTGCGGATCAGCGGGTGGGTTCCTTCCGAGAGCACGCCGAAAGCCGCGCCGGAGTTTTCCGTGTGAATGAGGCGCAGCCAGCCGGGGATGATCGAAACGGAATCGAAGAAGCCGATGGAGTGCGCGACGGCATCTTTGGAGAGGCGATCGCCCAACACGACCAGCGCCGCAACCAGGAGCGGCCCCATCCGATATATCAGTGATTTCCGGTTAGACACGGCTCAACTCTAAAAATTCGGGTAAAACGGCGGCACAGGCGGCGCAGACGGTGGGGAATTCGGGGTTGGAGCCGACATCCATCGTGTACTTCCAGCAGCGCTCGCACTTGTCGCCGCGCGCGCGATCGACATGGACGAGGCCTCCTCCCTGACGGTCCACCCCTCCCTCACGGTCGGGGTTCTGAAGTTCGACTTGGGAGACGATGAACCAGGCGGGCAGATCGGCGGCATGCTTTTCGAGCAGCTCATAGGTTTCGCCGCCTGCGTGGAGAGAAACCGCCGCATCCAGCGAGGCGCCGATCACTTTGCGATCGCGCAAATCGTTAATCGCTTTTGAAACCGCGGCGCGCACTTCGAGCAGGCGGTCCCAATCGGCGGCATCTTCGCGCTGCGCCGAGCTTAAGCCCGCACTCAGTTCTTCCGGCTTCGGGAAGTACTCCATATGGATGCTTTCGGCGGCGCCCTGGACGCTTCCGGCTCCGCCGGCGAGGACGCGCGGTTTGGTGTGACGCCAGACCTCTTCGCAAGTGAATGAAAGAATGGGCGCGAGCAGGCGGACCAGAGCCAGATTCAATCGGTGCAGCGCGGTCTGGGCACTGCGGCGGCCGTGCGAGGCAGGTGCGCTGGTATACAGCCGGTCCTTCAAAATGTCGAAGTAGGTCGCGCTCAGGTCCGTAGTGGCGAAATCGTAGATCGCGCGGTAGACCTTGTGGAAAGCGTACTCGTGGTAGAACGCCGCACAGCGCAAGGCAAGGTTTTCGGCGCGCACCAGAATCCAGGCGTCGATGCCGGTTAGCCGGTCGGCGCGAATGCCGTCCTTAGCCGGATCGAAATCGCCGAGATTGCCCAGCATGTATTTGAAGGTGTTCCGCATCTTGCGGTAGGCTTCGGTGAGGCGCTTCAGGATGGTGTCGGAGATGCGGACATCTTCCATGAAATCGACCGAAGCGGCCCAGAGGCGCAGAATGTCGGCGCCGTACTGCTTGACCACTTTCTCGGGGCCGACGCTATTGGACGATTTCGACATGGCGCGGCCGTCGGCATCGAGCGTCCAGCCATGAGTCGCGGTTTCGAGATAAGGCGCGCCGCCTTTCAGCGCTACGGCGATCAGCAAAGAACTTTGGAACCAGCCGCGGTACTGGTCGCCGCCTTCGAGATACATGCCGGCGGGCCAGGGCAGATCGTTTTCCTCAGTTAGCACGGCGAGGTGGCTGGAGCCGGAGTCGAACCAGACGTCGAGAATGTCGTTCTCTTTGCGGAATTCCGTTCCGCCGCACTTGCGGCAAGCGCAGCCGGGGCCCATCAGTTCGGCGGCCGACTTGGTGAACCAGACATCGGAAGAATGTTCGCGGAACTGCGCCACGACGTTGTCGAGCGCGTGCTTTTCGGTAAATGGCTGGCCGCATTGTTCACAGTAGAAGACGATAATCGGCACTCCCCAGACGCGCTGGCGCGAGATGCACCAATCGGGGCGGGTCGAGACCATATTGGAGATGCGCTCTTCGCCCCAGGCCGGATACCATTTCACGTTCTTGATCGCTTCGAGAGCGCGCTGCCGAAGCTCTTGCCGGTCCATGCCGATGAACCATTGCTCCGTGGCGCGAAAGATGACCGGATTGTGACAGCGCCAGCAATGCGGATAGCTGTGTTCGACGCGCGCCTGCCCGGCGAGCGCGCCACGCTCTTCGAGTAGCCTGATGACGATGGGATTGGCTTGCCAGACAGTTTTGCCGAGTAATTCATCGGGCAGGCTGCCGGTCGCGCCCTCGGCATAAAAGAAGCGTCCGGCTGCATCCACCGGGCAATAGACCGGGATTCCGTAGCGCCGGCAAATCACGAAATCTTCCTGGCCGTGTCCGGGGGCCGTGTGGACTGCGCCGGTGCCTTGGTCGAGCGTGACGTGATCGGCGAGCAGACCGACGGAATCGCGATCGATGAAGGGATGGCGGAAGCGGGCGTTTTCGAGGCGCGTTCCGAGGAAACGGGCGACGATGGTTCGATCCCAGCCGAGAGCTTCGTCGACTTGCGGAAGCAAACCTTCGGCCACGATGGCGATGCCCTGCGGCGTATCCATTCTTTGCGGCGTGGCCACGGCGACGTATTCGAAGCGAGGATTGAAGCAGATGGCGAGATTGGCGGGGATGGTCCAGGGTGTGGTGGTCCAGATCAAGGCCGAGACGTCGCGGCCGGCGAGGGCCGGATCGAGAGCGGCGGGATCGGAAACCAATTTGAAGCGGACGTAGATGGACGGGCTGGTGTGGTTTTCGTATTCGACTTCGGCTTCGGCGAGAGCGGTTCGATCTTTGATGCACCAATGAACCGGCTTCAGGCCTTTATATACGTAGCCGCGCTCGAGGAAATCGGCGAAGGCCTGGGCGATGACGGCTTCGTATTCGGAGCTCATCGTGAGATAGGGATCATCCCAGCGGCCGAGGATGCCGAGGCGCTTGAATTCAGTGCGGTGAATGCCGACGTACTTTGCAGCATAGGCGCGGCAGGCGGCGCGGATCTCCGCCGCGCTCATCGTGGCTTTGCGCTTACCGAGTTCCTGGTCGACGCGAAATTCGATGGGCAGCCCGTGGCAATCCCAGCCGGGAACGTAGGGTGAGTCGAAACCCGCCATATTTTTCGACTTAACGACGAAATCTTTAATGATCTTGTTGAATGCCGTGCCGATGTGGATGTTGCCGTTGGCGTAGGGCGGGCCGTCGTGGAGGACGAACTGCGGGCGTCCGGCGCGGGACTCGCGGATACGGCGATAGAGATCGATGCTCTGCCAATAGTCGAGCCATTTGGGCTCGTTCGAAGGCAGTTTTGCCTCCATAGGAAAGTCTCTGGTCGGCAGGTTGACGGTCTTTTTGACGTCAACGGGAGGGGGATTCATGGACTAATTTCATGGTAGCGTGTGGGGAGCGTTCAGCGGTCAGTTATCAGTTTTCAGCAGACAGTCTTCGAGTGCCGAGGTTTGCGGATCGGCTTTGATGGAAACGTTAGGCTGCTTGTCCGGTTGCTTGCTGAACTATCTCGTAGGCAAGTTGGTTCGCGTCCTTGTGACCTTTGCCTCGGCTGCTTGAGCGGTTTGGCATTACACTTCCAGCGTCGAGATGTTTCGGATATGTCAAGATGAGAGAATTTCAAATTGAGCCGCTACCCGACGGCGAGTTTTGAGATATTGTGGATTGAAATTCCGCTCCCTCGCGGTCGCGGTTCTGTTCAGGCCGTGACCCTGACGAACTTAGTTAATGTTCCACAACTTCGGGCAGAGTGGCGGTTTCGAGCCAGGTCGTCGCGATGAAATGCACCATGTCTTCGATTTCGGCCAACGAGTGCCGCTTTAAAAGATACATATTGGCGCCGTTTTCATAAGCGGTATTTACATCGGACTGGTGCGCCGACGAGGTCAGCACCACTACCGGCGTGCGCTTCAGAGCGCGATCCGCGCGGATCTCCTTGAGGATCTCGAGCCCGCTTTTCCTTGGCAGATTGAGATCCAGAACGATCAGATCGGGAACGATGGCGTCGGCGTGCTCGCCGCGGCGGAACAGGTACTCCACTGCATCTTCGCCGTCATGCAAAACCGAGAGACAGTGCCGCATCTCGGTTTGCTGGAGCGCTCGCCTGAACAGGCGCACGTCCGCAAGATTGTCTTCGATGAGCAGGATGTTTACAGCTTCGTGCGTAGACATCGTGCAGGAAATCGATTTGTGCTCTGTAAACCCCAGCACGAATCGTTCATTGTATACGATTATGTTCGAGTATCGACTGAATCTTAAATTACAGTTTGTTAATTAACCCTCATTTGCCGGGTCCGGTTCGCCATTGGATTCGATTTTTTCGATCAAAACGGTGGCAATCCGGTTATGTTCCATTTGTGTAACCGTAAAACGCCGGCCCGCGTATTCCACGGAATCTTTCACTTTCGGAATGTAACCGAATTGAAGGAGAAGAAAACCCGCCAGAGTTTCGAAGCCTGCTTCACCGGGAAGAATGAGGCGATAACGCGTTTCGAGATCGCGGATGCTGGTGCTGCCTTCAAGCTGCAGGACCTTCTCTTCATAAGAGAGCGCGGGGCGCACCGTATCGTGCTCGTCGCCGGTCTCTCCAAAAATCTCTTCCAGAACATCAGCCAGCGTGACCAAACCGGCGATGGTTCCGAATTCGTCAACTACCAGGGCCAAATGGGTGTGCCCGGCGCGAAAGGCGTCGATGAGCTGGCTGACGGGTTTCGTCTCGGGGACAATCAGCGGCTTGTAGAGCAAACGTCGGAGGCGGAAAGTGGGAACGCGGCGGGCGCTTGCCGCGAATGGGCGCTCGCCGCAGAAACGCATCAGGTCTTTGTAGTGGAGAATGCCGAGGATCTGCTCGGGGCGGCCTTCGTAGACAGGAAGACGCGAAAACTTGTGCGCGGACATCACCGCCAGCACGCGTTCGAGCGAAGCGTCCACCGGAAGCGAGACGATATCGTTGCGCGGGGTCATGATCTCGCGCGTCGAGTAAGCGGAAACTTCGATCAGCCGTTCGATGGCATGTTCCTCGAAATATTGCAAGTGGCCTTCCAGGCGGCTGGAGCGGACGATATATTTCAACTCCTCGGGAGTGTGGCCGCCGGCCGCGCGGCCGTTGCCCATGCCAAGCCAGCGCTGGATGAGAGCGGCGGTGCGCTCGATGACGACGACGAACGGCTGAGAGACGCGATAGAAAACAAGCAGCGCCGGGGCCACAAGCAAGGCGAGACGATCGGCTTTTGCTAATCCGATGTTTTTCGGCACCACCTCGCCGACAATCACATGCGCATAGCTAATAAGGAGAAACGCGACCGCGAAGCAGATGACGTGCAGGGCCAGCGGTGAAATGGGAAGCGAGAGCGGCGCAAGAACGCGGCGCAACAGCGCATAAACCGTGTCTTCGCCAGCCCATCCCAGGCCCAGGCTGGCCAGCGTGACGCCGACCTGCGTGACCGAAAGCAAGCGGCTGGGGTTGGCGAGCAGATTGAGCGCGCTTTGCGCGCCGGCTTGGCCTTCGGCCGCCAGTTCCCGTAAACGCGACTGCCGCACCGATACCAGCGACACTTCGGCCGCCGCAAAGAAGGCGTTGATCGCCAGGATCAGCGCGAGAACAAAGAAGCGGATCGCCATAAAAAAAGATTCCCCGTGGCGCACGCACTCGTGCGTGCCGCGTCGAGACTCGTCTCGACGCTGCTTTGTGGGGCGGACTGGCAGTCCACGCGGGGCTGGTAGCCCCGCCTGCTCGCAATTTCCGATTCGCAGCCGAGCCCCCCGCTAGGCCCAGAGTACAATCGGTGCGTGCAATCGCGCTTGGTGCGCATCATCAACGTGACGTTAGTGGTCGTGGCCGCGCTCATCGCCTTTGCGGTTTATTGGTACGCGGTGCGTCCGCTGCCAAAAACTTCGGGCCAGATACAGGCTCCGATTGGCGCCGCCGCCCAAATCGAGCGCGATGCGCGCGGAGTTCCTCATATTGAAGCGGCATCCTGGCAGGACGCCATCTTCCTGCAAGGTTATGTAACTGCCCAAGACCGATTGTGGCAGATGGACACCATGCGGAGGCTGGGCCGAGGCCATCTCGCCGAAGTGTTCGGGCACAAGGCGCTCAACGCGGACGAACGCTCGCGCCGCATGCGCATGGGAGCGCTCGCCGAAGCTGCCGAGGCGCGGCTCAGGCCCCAGGACCGCGCTCTGTTTGCTGCCTATGCTCGCGGTGTGAACGATTACATCGACACCCATCACGACGATTACTCGCTGAAATTTTCGCTGCCCGGCCATGCTTACGATCCGCGGCCCTGGCGCATCTCGGATTCGCTCACCATCGCGCTCGACATGTATCGCGACTTAACCGATTTTTCCCACTTCGACTTCGACAAAGGCAGATATTTCGCCAACGCGATCAATCCGGCAAAGGCGCACGTGCTGTTTCCCGCTGTCGAAGGAGGATTCGTGAGTCCGGGATCGAACGCTTGGGCGGTTTCGGGAGCACACACGGCCGACGGCAAACCGATGCTCGCCAACGATCCGCATCTGGACTACAGCATCCCGGGCATTTGGTACCTGGTGCAGTTAAAAGCTCCAGGGCTGGATGTTTCGGGCGCCACGATTCCGGGAGTGCCGAGCGTGATCCTGGGGCACAATGCACAGATCGCCTGGGGCGCAACCAATCTGGAATCGGACGCCATGGATCTTTATACCGAACAGATCGACGATCGAACCGGCCGCTACGTTTTCCAGGACAAGCCGGAACAGGCGCGGCTCGACCGCCAGATGATCGGCGTGCGCGGCGGAAATCCGGTACAACTCGACACCTGGATCACCCGCCACGGTCCTGTAGTGGCCCACAAAAACGGCAAGAGCTTCAGCATGAAATGGACCGCGGCCTACGGCTTCGGTTTTCCGTTTTTCGATATCGATCGCGCGCAAAATTGGAAGCAGTTCCGTAAGGCGCTTGAGAATTTCTGGGGTCCGGCCCAAAATTTCATCTATGCGGACCGCGCGGGAAATATTGGCTACCAGGCGGCAGGTAAGATTCCCATCCGCGAAGGATTCGGCAGCGGCGCGCCGCTTGACGGCTCGTCGGGAAAATTCGAGTGGAGCGGCTACATTCCTTTTGACAAGCTGCCCAGTATTTACGATCCGAAATCGGGAATGCTGGCAACCTCGAATCAGGATCCGTTTCCACGCGATTATCCATACACCGTGGACGGCAGTTATGCCGACACTTACCGGGTGAATCAGGTACGCGCGCTGCTCGCGGCGAAAAAGAAGCTGACTGTTGGCGATATGCTCGCCATTCAAAAAGATGTTTATTCAGCCTTCGATTCCTTTGTGGCGCACCAGGCGCTTGCCGCGGTGGCCAAATGCGGCAGCAAGAACAAGCTGGTGAAGGAAGCGGTGCGCGTGCTGCACGGCTGGAACGGCCAGATGGGCAAGAACCAGGCGGCGCCCATGATCGCCGAACTGCTCTATAACCGGATGGCGGACTGGCTGACCAAATCGCTTCTCAAGCCCGACGCCGCGAAGCGGATCTTAAAAGAGGAATGGCCGTTCGGAGGAGGCGGACAAAGCGGCACGCGCAGCGCAAGATCGCTCGCCGCATTCACGCCGGACATTATTCCGCGCCCGGCGGTCGTGCAAAAACTGCTCGAAACCCGGCCGCAAGGCTGGGTCCCGCACAACAATTGGGATGCCTGGCTCGTCGCGCGCCTCGCCGCAGCGCTCGAACTCGGCCGACAAGCGCAGGGAACTCCGGTATCCCATTGGAAATGGGGGGCTCTGCTGCAATGGAAACTGGTGCAGCCGGTGGGCAACAGCATTCCCTTCGCGGCTCAGTTCTTCAATATCGGTCCGGCGCCCATGAGCGGTTCCAGCACCACGGTGAAGCAGACGACGACCGTTTTAGGTCCTTCCGAACGCATGGTGGCCGACATGGGAAGCCTGGACAATTCGGTGCAGAACCTCGTCGCCGGCGAATCCGGAAACGTGGCCTCCGGCCATTATAAAGATCAATGGCCCGCCTATTACCGGGGAACCAGCTTTCCGATGCAGTTCAATCACATCGACGCCAAACAAGTGTTGCACGTGCGCCCGAGCCCGGAATGAGCGGCCTCTGCGCCATACAATGAGAAGGTCGGGGGAACGGGGACTGTCAGACAGGTGAAGCTCGCCGAGGCATTAACCATCGCGAAAAAGGCGCCAAGCGGCGGGGCCGATTTCCCCGTGCTGCTGGCCTGCGGCTTCACGCCTCTGCATCTGCTGCACTATCTCGCCGCTCACCTGCAAAAAGCGCTGCCGGAGCGAAAAGTGCGCGTCGAGACAGGCTTATATGACGACGTCTGCGGCACTCTCGAGCAGTTTGCCGACGGCGGGCAAACCTGCGCCTTGGCGCTCGAATGGCCGGATCTCGATCCGCGGCTCGGATACCGGCAGTTAGGCGGCTGGGGACGCCGCGTCGAGGCAAGCGTGCTCGAATCGGTCCGGGCCAAACTGGCGCGCATCCAGGCGGCCCTAACCTCGGCTCCCGCTTCCTCGAAAATCGCGGTTTCGCTGCCAACGCTGGCGCTGCCGCCTGGATTCCACACCGCCGGATGGCAGGCAAGCGCCGCCGAGCTTGCACTCCGGGAGGCCGTTCAGCGCTTCGCCGCCGAAATGGCGCGCCGCCCCAATGTCGCCATCGTGAATGCCCAGCGCCTCGACATGGTTTCGCCGCCACACTCGCGCTACGATTTCCGCTCCGACCTGCACGCCGGGTTTCCCTATACGATCGCCCATGCCGATGCGTTAGGCGCGGCGCTCGCCGCCCTGATCGAATCTCCCGCGCCTAAAAAGGGACTGATCACCGACCTCGACGATACTCTCTGGTCCGGCATTATCGGCGAAGACGGGCACGAAAATGTCTCCTGGGACTTGGCCGGCCATAGCCAGATGCACGGGCTCTATCAGCAGATGCTGCATACGCTCGCCGATCACGGCGTGCTCATCGGCATGGCGACTAAAAATTCACCGGAAATCGCGGAAAAGGGACTGGCGCGGGCCGATCTCGCCATTCCTCGCGAAAAAATCTTTCCTATCGAAGTCCATTGGGAGCCGAAATCCGGCTCGGTCGCGCGCATCCTAAAGGCCTGGAATATCGCCGCCGATAGTGTTGTTTTTGTAGACGACAGCGCGATGGAATTGGAAGAAGTCCGCTTGGCGCATCCCGGAATCGAGTGCATCCAGTTTCCCAAGTCCGACTACGCGGCGGGACTGGCTTTGCTGGAGCGTATCCGCGATCTGTTCGGCAAGCCCAGGCTCTCGGATGAGGATACCTACCGCCTGGAGAGCATTCGCAAGACGCAGCGCTTGGCGCTATCGAATGGAACCGCGGCCAGTCCTGAACAGTTTCTGGCCCATGTCGAAGCCGAAATGACCTTTGAATACAACCCACCCGCATCCGATGCGCGCGTCGTCGAGCTGGTGAATAAGACGAATCAGTTTAATCTCAACGGCATTCGCTACACCGACGCCGAATGGCACGAATCGCTGCGGCGTCCGGGGAGTTTTGCGCTGGCGGTAAGCTACCGCGATAAGTTCGGCCCGCTCGGAAAAATCGCCGTGCTGAAAGGCCGCCAGGAGGGCCGGCAGCTCCATATCGAAACCTGGGTCATGAGCTGCCGGGCGTTTTCGCGCCGCATCGAGCAGCAAACGCTCGCCCAAATCTTCCATCGTTTCGAAGCCGATGGAATTGTGTTCGATTTCAAGCCTACGCCGAAAAACAAACCGATCAACGACTTTCTGAACGGCCTGCTCGATGCCGCCGCCGAACCGGCAGCCGTGCTCACGAGAGAGCTTTTTGAAACCAAGTGCCCGAAACTCTATCACAAAATTGAAATACATGGATAATCTCGAACCGCGATTGAAGAGCCTCTTTGAGACGGTGTTCCCGGACATGCCGCCGGAAAAGATCGAAAGCGCCAGTCAGGAATCCGTCGAGGCCTGGGATTCGGTAGCTGCCATTACACTTTTGAACCTGATCGAAGAAGAATTCGGCATCGAAATGGATCTGGAGCGTGCCGCCGAGCTGACATCCTTCCCCAAGATCCTCGAGTATTTGAAGGAAAGGGGCGTGCAAACTGCCGCCTAGCGCAGCAGCCGGGGATGCTGCATCCCTTGGCCGCCTGCACCATATCGGATTTGTGGTTGCCGGCATCGAAGCGAGCGTGACCGGCTTTGTCCGGGCGCTCGGAGCGAAATGGAATGGGGAGATTTTCGAAGATCCTCTTCAAAAGGTGAAGGTGACCTTTCTGTCCGCTAACCCGGAGGAGGCGCAGATCGAGTTGGTGGAACCCGCCGGACCGGACGCTCCGGTTCGGGCATTCCTCGAAAAAGGCGGAGGCTTGCACCATTTGTGCTACGAAGTCGGCAGTTGCGAGGACGCCCTGCGCAGCCTACGCGAACAGCGGGGTTTGATTGTAAAACGGCCGCGGCCGGCTGTCGCTTTCGGCGGCCGGAGAATCGCCTGGGGACTTACCGCGGAAAAACTGCTGCTCGAGTTTCTCGAGACGGATATTCCATGACGGGGCCGCCTGGCTTCTGATAGGCAGCCATGCAAATCTCGATCCAACGGCTGCGCGAACTCGCGCGGCATCGTCTGGTCAAAAATACAGCCGCGCTGTTTATCGTTCAGATCACGACCTATGCCGCGCCGTTGATCGTTCTGCCGTATCTTTCACGCGTTCTTTCCACCGGGCACTTCGGGCTGATTACCTATGCCAACGCTTTCACCTATTACTTTCTGACCCTGGTCGATTACGGATTCAACCTTACGGCAACGCGCCAGATCGCCATCCATCGCGACGAGCCGGAACAGATTTCCAGGATTTACAGCTCGGTCATGGTGGCGAGAACGTTTCTGGCCCTGCTCGGCTTCGCCATCATGACCACTGTAGTTTTGAGCGTTCCGAAGCTGCGGCCGAATTACGATCTGTTCTGCATCAGCTATCTTGCCGTGCTCGGCGATCTGTTATTTCCGTTGTTTCTCTTCGAGGGTTTGCAGGTCATGGAGAATTTGGTCTGGCGCGACCTGCTGGCGAAATTTCTCGCACTGGGTCTGATTTTTGCCTTTGTCCATCGCGACGATCAATATCTTTGGGCGGCGGGATTTCAGGCGGGAGCCATCGCCTTTGCAGGCGTGATCGGCTTCTGCACAGTCCCTTTCCTCACGCCCGCGCGCCTGGTGATCCCATCGGCTCGCGAAATCGCCCAAGCGCTGCGTGAAGGCTTCCCGGTGTTTCTCTCGATGGCGGCGCTTTCGATCTCCGCCGTCACCGATATTTTTATCCTCGGGCTGCGCGCGACAGCAACCGATGTGGCCTATTACATGGCGGTGTTCCGGCTGATTGTGGCGGCGCGCATTCTCGTGAATCCGGTCTCGACAGCCATTTACCCGCACATCAGCCGCATGGCTGTGAATTCACGGGAGAACGCGGTGCTGTTCTTGAAGAAGTTCACGCCGCTTCTGGCTGCCCCGTTCTTCCTCGGATCGCTCATCCTTTTTGTCGGGGCGCCCTGGATCATGACGCTATTCTACCCGGCCAAGTATGCGCCGGCAACAGTGCTGATGCAGGTTATGGCCTTCATTCCGTTCCTCTATGCGCTCCAGAATTGTTACTCGACCTTCTACATGCTCGCCTTCGGTTATGAAAAGCAGTGGTCGCGCATCATCATAGCGACAACCATTATTAATTTCGCACTCTTGATTCCGCTCATCTTCTCCATCTGGCCGCCGCTGGCGCTTGCCGTCACCAGTCTCTCCATGAATGCCTTAGTCGCCGCTATTGAATATGTTTTCTACCGCAGAACGGCCATGGATTCCGTGCAGCCGATTGCAGCCTGATTGGTTTCCGCCAGCCAATTTGTGCTGACAAACCGTGTCCACCATTCGCCGTCCAGAAGCGACAGCGCCGCATCGCCCCGCAGCACACAATTCGCGATCTCCGGATTGCGGCTGTGCATGATAACTCCATTACCGGGGTAGTGAAAATCGCAATAGGATCGCGCGAATTCCAGCGGATATTTCGGCAGCGCCTGGCCCATAAGGGCGATCGCGCCCTGTTCCCACGCATCCCGAAACAGTGCGGCCA
>JBOGMI010000030.1:0-1758 GCA_050746645.1 Bryobacteraceae bacterium
GAGGACTCTTTGATTCGCCGCGTAATCGCGTAGCCGTGCATGGGTCCCCGCGTCAGAGTGCGGAGGATCAACATGTACAGAGTCCCGGGCAACAACTCCAACGCTTCAGTTGCCATTTCCCTTGTCTAGACTATATATAGTCGGGACAGGGGAAGATGTCAAGCGGTTTTTTTTACAGCGCAAGGCCGCCTCCGCCCGCAATAGGGTCCCTATAGCTCCACGCCTGGGCCATAGGGCGCCATGGCGGCCGTAATGTAGCGATTGAAAATCTGGTCTTTGTGCTTATGTCCTTGCCGAACTCGTGTCGTGCCGGAGCGGCCGCAACAAAGCGATGGCGCGACGGACGTCTTCCTCACGCGTGTGCGGGTCCGGTTCCTCGCGCTCGATGGTAAGCACGCCTTTATAGCCGATTTCCTTCAGCTTCGCGATAAATTTCCCTACGTCCACGCTGCCTTCGCCAAGCGCGCGCTCCGTTCCAAGCGCTTCGGGATGATCGAGCGGCGGCCAATCGCCGTCTTTGCAGTGCACCGAAATCACATGGGGGGCGAGGACGTCCAGCGCCTCGATCGGATCGCCGGTGCCGTAGAGAATCATGTTAGCGGGATCGAAGTTGATCTTCAGGTTGGGCCGGTCGACGTCTTGGATAAATTGCAGCATGATTTTTGCGGGCTCCTGGCCCGTTTCGAGCGCGAAGCTCTCGCCGCGTTCGCCGCAGTAATCGCAGATTTCGCGCGCCACGTCGCGCACCCCGGAATAAGCCGCGCTGGTTCGGTCGTGCGGAACGAAGCCGATGTGGCAGGCAACACTGTCGATGGCCAGATCGGCTGCGAAATCCGTAACAGCCTTGGTGCGTGCGATGCGTTCCTTGCGCGTAGGCTCGGGGACCAGTCCGACGGTACGCTGCACGGTTGGCACGTCGGTGTAGCTTTCCCCCTCGTAGGCGCAGACCGCCGTGATCATGACGCACTGCGCGGCCGTGAGGGCGCGGTCCCATTTTTCGGCGGCCCCGGTAAGTTGCAATTCGCCGCCCACGCCAAGCTGTCCGGCGCGCAAGCGAAACCGCTTCATCTGATCCAGGGTCTCGCGCGGGTCTGCACCGGCCCAGACGAGCAAACCAATTTCCAAGTCTTCTAAACCGAGCATTTGATCCGCTCTCCTTCTTTAGCTCTGGACTCTTTCATCAGCAGCGCCAGTTTCAACGCCGTTGCCGATTCTTCGGGCGGGCAGCGAGCCGGCGAGGCGCCGGTTTCACAGCACTCAAGGAAATACGCCAGTTCTTTTCGGTAGATTTCTTCCGGTTGCTTGCGCTCCCCGCTCGGATTCGAGATCGAACCCGAAGAGTTCAGAGAAAGGCCGTCCGGACCGAAATGAAGTTCGGCGCGTTCGGCCCGAACCTGAAAGCCCATCGAAAGCGGGGTCCCGGCCGGAAACCAGCCGCCTTGCACGCGGACTTCGGGACCGTCTGGATAAATCAGAGTTGCCGTAAGTGCGTCGTTGTCGCCGAGCTTTTTCGCGGAAACCCGCTCGGGAATGCCAAACAGCGCGAGCGCTTGGTCGATATCGTGAATGAGCAAGTCGACGACAGCGCCGCCGCTGCGCTCCTCAACCTGCAGCCACGCGCTCCAATCGGGAAGGCCGCAGCTTCGGGTAAACGTCGCGGAGAGCACGCGGCCATACCGTGCGGACTTGACGAAATCCGCGAGCGCTTCGTATTCCGGCCAAAACCGCAGCACGTGGCCGATCATGAGCACGCGGTGG
>JBOGMI010000031.1:0-6248 GCA_050746645.1 Bryobacteraceae bacterium
TCGAAATGGCCATCTTCGCCCGCGGCCGCATCCAATTCGCCGCCCAATTCGATCGCGAAGACCCCGCCGTCCGCCCCGGCCTCATCGAACTCGAAACCTTCCTCGCCTACGAGAAGCAGATCCGCAATCTGCACATCCAGGAAGGCCGTCTGCGCCGCCAGCGCGAAAAAGACACCGCCGAATTGCGCGAACTCCAGAAAGAGCGCATCGAAAAGGAAAAGCGCGACTTGGAAACCGCCGCCAAGCTCTATCTCGCCGCCAAACATGACAAAAAGCCCTTCGACCCCGCCGCATTTGGCTTCGATTTTTCAATTAGCGTCATCGAAGACTACCTGGAGGGCATCCGCGCCGCCAACATCGCCTGCGAGCACATGAAAGCCCAACTCCGCGCCGCCTGAGTCTACTGTCTGCCCGTCCGAAACAGAACCCCGACTCTAAAGGATGGGTTGGCGCGGAACCCTCGCGTCCTCTACATTTATGTCGCGCAGTCCTTGACAATCCTGGGCGCCTGCGGTAAATATTGCTATAGATTGCGATAGATATTTCTTGCTCTGGCAAGCGAAACTTCCGGGAAGAATATCTTCACCAACATCCATGGGAGAGGTGCATGTATGAAGCCCGTGACGAATCACAACGCGATTTGGCGCCTTTTAGGTCCCTCTTGTTTTCCGTTTTTGTTCGTATTTCTGATGCTGCCGGCGGCAGGCTTGGCGCAAAATTTGAACGCTTCGATCAGCGGCTTTGTTCTCGACCCAAGCGGGGCCGCTGTACCCGGAGCAAAACTAACCTTTACCAATACGGCCATCCACGCGAGCAGGACGACGGCCACCAACTCGGCAGGCCACTTTCTCCTCACCGGTCCCCAGGTCGGCACCTACAATGTTACTGTCGAGGCCCACGGATTTAAGGGCTGGCATCAAACAGGCCTGACCATCAGCGTCGGCGAGAATGCCACCTTGAACGTCAAGCTGCAATTAGGCGCGGAAACGCAATCCGTCACGGTGGCCGCGAACGCGGCACACGTGGACACCGCGAACGCCGAAATCGGCGCAGTGATCGGGCACACCCAGATCGCCAGTGTTGCCGTCAACGGGCGCGACTACATTAGCTTGGCTGCTCTGGTACCGGGCGCCCGCAGTCGGCTGCCCGACTCTCCATACACGGGCGGCGGCGGCACCGGCGGAGGCTCGAAGATCAACTTCAACGGTCTGCGCTACGGAACCAACAATTGGATGATCGACGGGGCCGAGAATCTCGATACGGGCTCCGATTCCGCTCCCGAAGCTTATCCGGCCATGGCCGCCATCCAGGAGTTCCGCGTGACGACAAGCAATTACAGCGCGGCTTACCCCACTGCGGCGGGGGGAATTATCAACGTCGCTCTCAAGAGCGGCACAAACCAGTTCCACGGGTCGGCTTACGAGTTCTTGCGCAACGACGCGTTCGACGCCAATAACTTTTTCACCAACCGGGCGGGCAAACCGGTCCCGCCACTGAAGCAGAATGATTTCGGCTTTACCGTGGGCGGACCCATCCAGCGGCAGAAGACCTTCTTTTTCTACAGTCAGGAGTGGCGCCGGTTCCGCGAGGGTCTCACCAAGAACCTCCACGCTCCCAGCCCTCTCGAATTGCAGGGTGATTTCAGCCAGTCGCCGATTGCAGGCAACGCCAAATCCCTGACCCTCCCTCCGGGTGTGCCGGCCGGTTGCATCGGCGGCCTGCAAATCCATCCATCATGCTTCAATGCCAATGCCGTAACTTTGCTGAATGCCGGCGTCTTCCCGGCGGCCAACTCTACCGGAAACGGATTTAATAACTACGTCGCCTCGCCTGTTGAACCGATCAACTTTGCTCAGGAGCTCGTCCGTATCGACCACCGGTTCAGCGACAGTCTGCACCTGTTCGGACATTACATCCATGAGCAGTTTTACCGGCAATTGCCAACGGCTGAATTTGGTTCGGACACATTCCCCACCGTTCATTCGGACCGGCACATGCCGGACTACAACTTAGTGGTGGACCTCACGAAGACTTTCAATCCCACATTCGTCAACCAGTTCAATTTCAATATCAGCTACGACGGCATACAAATCGCTCCATCGGGAGTCTATCAGCGGCCCTCAGGCTTGAATATCCCTGAACTGTTTCCGGCCAATCCGGGCAACCGCATTCCCTCCTTGTTCTTGTCGCAAGGGTACGGCACCTATGACGTGACCGATCTGCCCTGGCACAACTTCGAACGAAACTTCGACTGGGAAGATTTTGTCACGAAAGTTGTGGGTGACCACACTTTCCAGTTCGGCGGGCTTTACATTTATTCCCAGAAAGATCAGATCACGGGAGGAAGATCACAGGGAGATTTCAGTTTCAACGGCCAGTTCACCGGCAACTCTTTTGCCGATTTTCTCCTCGGCTACCCCAACACTTATACAGAGCTAAGTGCCCAAACTGTCCCGAGCTACCGGTATAACCAGGTTGAGGCATACTTTCAGGATGATTGGAAGGTGAAACCCACCCTGACACTGAACCTGGGCGTGCGATGGTTTTTCATTCCTCATACCTACACCACTCAGAACCTGCTCTCCAACTTCCTTCCCAACACATGGAACGCCGCTCAGGCTCCCACTCTGGACAGCACGACAGGGAACATTAATTGCACTCCGAATGCGACGACTTGCAATCTGATGAACGGTCTCCATGTTGCCGGCACGGACGGCGTCCCGCGTGGGCTGACCCAGACGCAATATGACGATTTTGCGCCCCGGATCGGCTTCGCCTGGGATCCATTCGGGCATGGAACTACGTCCATTCGTGGCGGGTTCGGAATGAGTTACTATCGTGTTCAGGGGAATGACACGTACAACGTCACCAACAATCCCCCATTTGCTACTAACCAGACGCTGGCTTACGGCCTCACAAACACTACGCCGCCGCTAGGCAATCCGGCAGTGGGCTCAGTAGCTCCGCTTGCACCCTCATCGCTGTTGGTCGTCAATCCATATTACCCGCCGCCTATGATTGAACAGTACAGCCTGAGCGTGCAGCACCAGCTATCATCATCCACTACTCTGAGCGTCGCCTATGTGGGAACCCACGGTGAGCATCTGCCCGTGAGTGTCGATTTCAACCAACCGCTGCCTTACTCCGGCTTCAACTTCAACCCGGCGCTCAATCGAAAGCCGGCGCCCCCTCAGAACCTGTACAGGCCATATATTGGCTGGGGAGCGATCACAGAAGAGGAGAAGGCCGCCGTCAGCGATTACAATTCCTTGCAGGTCAACTTTCAGCGGCACATGAGCAAGGGGCTGCAAATCGGCGCCGCTTACACCTTTTCAAAAGCGATGGATGACGCCTCCGCATACAGCCAGCAGCCGCAGGATGCATACAATTTACGCGCCAACTGGGCGCTCTCCGACTTCAATACCGCGCAGATCCTGCAGATGAACTACGACTGGCAGTTGCCCTTTCTCCGAGGCACAAAGGGAGTGGAAGGTGCTGTGCTGGGTGGATGGGAATTTGCGGGAATCACAACCATTGAAACCGGTTTGCCGCTTAATATTGGCCTCACCGGCGCCGGAAATGGCTTAGCCACACGCCCTGATCTCGTGGGACCGGTTAGTGCGCCCCATCAGGTCGATCAGTGGTTCAGCACATCCAGCTTCGCCGATCCAGCGGCTGGTTACTTTGGAAGCCTGGGCCGCAACACGATAACGGGTCCGGGGCAGGTCGTTTTCAACTGGTCGCTTTATAAGCATTTCCGCTTCGGCGAACGGGTGGATACCGAGTTGCGTTTCGAGTTTTACAACGTCTTCAATCACACAAACTTCAACGGCGTCAGCACATCGCTTGGATCTGGAAACTTCGGTGAAGTAACAAGCGCGCACGACCCGCGCATTCTCCAACTGGGGCTCATGATCCATTTTTAATAAGGCATGGAGAGGACACAAATCGGCTGTGGCGCACGCTTCAGCGTGCCGCGTCGACATTCGTGTCGACGCTTGCCTCGCATGCACAGGAGGAATAAATGACACGACGTAAATTTGCGTCGATAATGGGTGGCGCTGGAGCAATCCTGACCGGCCGCCCCGCTTTGGCCTCGAAAGCCGAGCCCGAGGATGGATCCCAGCGGCCTGCCTCAGCGGACGGAGCGGCGGCTGCATACCGCAATCCCAAGCTCCCGATTGAACAGCGCACAGCGGATTTGTTAAAGCGCATGACGCTGGAAGAGAAGGTTGAACAATTGAGGGGCGGTTACACCTCGATCTACGGCATTCTTGATACAACCGGCAAATTCACGGAGAAGGACATCCCTCCAAATATCCCCAAAAACTGGCGCAAGCTGTACGACATGCATTCGAAACGGAGTCCTCACGACCAGGCCGTCTACCGGAACGCGTTGCAGCGCTATGCGGTGGAAAAAACCCGCCTGGGCATTCCGCAGATTTTCCAGGATGAAGCCTTGCATGGCTTTACCGCGGATGACTCAACCAGTTTTCCCCAGGCCATTGCCCTGGGCAGCACATGGAACCCGGAGTTGATCCAGCGGATGTTCGGCGCCGTTGCGGACGAAGCCGGCTCAGCGGGAATCAATCAGGTTTTCGCGCCGGTCTTTAACCTGGCCCTCGACCCGCGCTGGGGCCGCACTGAAGAGACTTATGGAGAAGATCCCTATTTGTCCACTCGCATGGGCGTCGCCGCTGTCAAGGGACTGCAGGGCGAAAACTACAGGATCGACCGGCATCATGTGTTGGCCACCGCCAAACACTACGCTGGACTCGGTGAGCCCTTTGGCGGCCGCAACACCGCGCCTTCGAATTACTCGGAACGTACCTTGCGGGAAGTTTTTTTTCCCATGTTTCGCGCCGCAGTGGAGGAAGCGCAGGTAGGATCTGTGATGGCCGCCTATTGCGAAATCGACGGGGGCATTCCCTGTCACATCAATCGCTGGCTGCTGACAAAGGTCCTGCGCGGGGAATGGGCATTCGATGGCTACGTCACCTCCGACGGCGGCGGCCTGGAAATGCTGGTGGACGTGCATCATATCGCCCCCGGTTATGCCGGCGCGGCGCGAATGGCGCTTGCGGCGGGAGTCGATTACGACCGCTCACCGGGAGCGGTCTATTCCACGCTGGTGGACGAGGTTCGCGCCGGCCGGGTCCCGGAAAGCGAAGTCGACCGGGCGGTATCGAGAATTCTCTCCGTGAAATTCCGCCTGGGCTTGTTCGAAAATCCTTATACCGATCCGGCATATGCAGAGCAGATCACGAACTGCGAGAAGCACCGCAAACTGGCGCTGGAAGTTGCACAGAAAGCGGTTGTGCTCCTGAAGAATGAGAACAATCTGTTGCCCCTTGATCCGAAGAAGTACAAGACCATCGCCGTAATCGGTCCTAATGCCTCCGATGTGCTTCTCGGAGGATACAGCCGCCCGCCGGGTGGCCGTGGCGTAAGTCTTCTGCAAGGCATTCGCGATCGCGCAGGCAAATCTGCCAAGGTGCTTTATTCCGAAGGCTGCGAGATCCTTACCGACGCAAACCGGAAGAGTGGGCTTCCCAGTCCACCGGCTCAGCTTAAAAAGATTCGCGCCGCCACCGAGCTCGCGCGCACAGCGGATGTTGTCATTCTCGTCGTGGGGGGCGATCATGCCACCTGTCATGAAGCCAGTGTTCACAACCCCGGCGACCGGGACTCGCTCGACCTGTTCGGCATGCAAAACCAGCTCGTCCGGTCCGTCGTTGAAACGGGAAAACCTACGGTCGTCTTTTTGCTGAACGGCCGCCCGCTTTCCATCGATTACATTGCCGAACACGTACCGGCAATTCTCGAAGGATGGTATCTGGGCCAGGAGGGCGGAACGGCTGCGGCCCAGGTACTATTCGGCGACGTCAACCCGGGCGGCAAACTTACCATCACTTTTCCGCGGTCGGTGGGTGTCCTGCCGGCTTACTACTTCCGCAAGCCTTCGGCCGATGTGCCCTATCTGTCCGAGAAGCATGGGCCGCTTTTCCCCTTCGGCCATGGCTTGAGCTACACCTCGTTCCATTTTGCCAACCTGAAACTTTCGCCCGCGCGCATCCACCCCGAGGGTGAGACGGCGGTCAGCGTGGACGTGACCAACACAGGTTCGCGTCCCGGCGACGAAGTCGCGCAGCTCTACATCCGTAACCAGGTCAGCAGCGTGACGCGGCCCATTAAGGAGCTGAAAGGTTTCCAGCGCATCCACCTGAAACCCGGCGAGACGCAGACCG
>JBOGMI010000032.1:0-1689 GCA_050746645.1 Bryobacteraceae bacterium
GAACTCGGCCACTCCGCCATGATGCTGCTCGGTTTTGAGCAGCCGCGCATTGCCGTCTGCGGGCTCAATCCGCACGCCGGCGAGCACGGATTGTTCGGAGAGGAAGACGATCGCCTGATTGCGCCCGCCATTCGCGCGGCGCAACGAAAAGGCATTTCCTGCAGCGGCCCGCATGCGGGCGACACCATTTTTCTGCAAGCGTCGCGTGGCGCCTACGATCTGGTCGTCGCCATGTATCACGACCAGGGCCACATCGCCATGAAGCTCATCGATTTCGAAGGCACCGTCAACGTCTCGCTGGGCATTCCCATTATTCGAACGTCGGTGGATCACGGCACTGCGTTCGATATCGCGGGCAAAAACAGAGCCGATGCGCGCAGTATGAAACAGGCGATGCGCATGGCTGCTCGCATGGCCGCAGCACGGCGCGGCCGACGGCACCGCCATTGAACCTCCCGAAACTACCCGGCAGTCCCTCAACAAAAGTGATTTGGGGGCTTGCAAAATTATGAAAGAATGTTAGTCTATCTATGAAGTATCGTTAGTGTATTGAGGATGCGAACTGGAACCGTAGCGGGTTTTACCGCTGGGGCAGTCCTGGGCGGCGTGTCCGCCACGGCAGCCTACGGCAGTGTCTCTAAATCGTCTCAGCTCTTTGGACCCTGTGTTTATCGGGGTCCGGGGCGTCGGCGCTCAGTCGCGCTCACGTTCGATGATGGGCCGAGCGAAGGCACGATGGACGTTCTCGAATACCTCGACCGCGAAGGTATCAAGGCGACCTTCTTCCAGTGCGGCGCCAATGTGCGGAGATTACCGCAAGTCGCCGGAGCGGTGGCGGCCGCCGGGCACCAGCTCGGCAATCACACCTACTCGCACCCGCGCTTGATGCTGAAATCGCGGCAATTCATCGATCGTGAATTCACCGAGGCGCAAAGAATCATCCAGCTCGAGACCGGCGTTGTCCCCATGGTCCTGCGGCCTCCCTATGGCTTCCGCTGGGTAGGCATGCGCCAAGTGCAGGAAAGGCTCTCGCTTTTGGGCGTGCTCTGGACAGTGATCGGCCACGACTGGCATTGGGGCGGTGAGCACGTCGCCGATTACGTGCTCCGGCAAAGCTCGCCCGGCGGCATTATCTGTCTGCACGACGGGCGCTCCGTCTATCCGCGGCCGGACGTTCGGCCCACGCTCACCGCGCTTCGGCGAATCGTCCCGGAACTGCTCGATCGCGGCTATAAGTTCGACACGGTCAGCGAAATCCTGCACTACTAAGCATTAACCTGAAATCAGGTGGCCGCAGCGAACAAAAGAGGAAAGCTGTACCTGATCGGCGCCGGTCCGGGCGACCCGGAGCTGCTGACGATCAAGGCTGTGCGTGCGCTCGGTGAATGCGACGTGATTCTGCACGACCGACTGGTCGGCGCGGGCGTACTGGCGTATGCAAGGCCGGATGCGGAAGTGGCTTACGTCGGCAAGCACCAGGGCCGGCAGGAGCACACGCAGCAAGAAATCTTCGAGCTGATTCGAAAACACGCGCTTGAAGGCAAGATCGTTGGACGGCTGAAAGGCGGCGATCCGCTGGTCTTTGGCCGGGGTGCGGAAGAATGGGCATTCGCTCTGAAAAACGGGATCGATGCCGAGCTCGTCCCGGGCTTGACTTCGGCCATTTCGGTTCCCGGACTCGCAGGCATT
>JBOGMI010000033.1:0-6824 GCA_050746645.1 Bryobacteraceae bacterium
TTCTCCTCGCTTCCCTTCCCCGCCCGCTTCGTCACGTATTTCAAGGACGGCTATCGCGAGTACCACACGTCGAGCGGCGGCGGGTGGTCGGATCCAACGACAAACTACGGCGCCTACGCGTCCAATGCCGGAAATGACAACACGCGCGAACTGGCCATTCCCTGGTCCGCCATTACGGGCGGAGGCTTGCCGTCGCAGTTTGATTTTTTTGGCTATCTCACTTCGAGCGGCGGATATGTTTATGGACAGGTTCCCAACAATAATCCGGGAGGGAACATCGGCAGCTCGGCCACTTACAAGCAGTACTATTCGGTCACGAACACCGGAAACGGCACCAGCACTCCGCCGTTTTCCAACGTGCAGCCCAGCGCGCTGTACCACAATACTTTCGATACCTTCTACCGCAGCCCCGAAGGCGCGGTTCCGGAAAACACACAAGTCACGCTGCGCTTCCGGACTGAGCATTTCGCCACCAACGGCGTTACGGTCCGCGCGTATACCTTCGATACCGGGAGCGGAACAACAAGCGGCCCCGCCGATACTCCGATGATATTCGATCAGAACATCACCGTAAATGGAACCGAATACGACATCTGGAAAGCGACACTCAACATGCCGTCCAAACCCAGCCTTTACTACTACAAGTTCAAGGTCGCGGAGAAAGACGGCACAACTGACTATTACAGCGACAATTACATTGACGATTACGATAACCTCAACAAAGACGGCGCGGGCGTTGCCTATAGTACCGAGCCGTTCGATTCTTTCCAGATCACCGTCTACGAGCCGGATTTCCAAACTCCCGCCTGGATGCACACGGCTAACATTTACGAGATCTTTCCCGATCGCTTCCGCAACGGCAATGCGAAGAACGATTACTGCGTCAGCGGCAGCACCTCGGGCTGCCCGTCCTTCTACGGCGGACCCTCTTCGGACGATATCGCGGTGCAGACCTGGAACACGCTGCTCTGCGATCCCTACAGCCAAACCGGCGGCTGCTACAACAACTTCGGCAGTATCTTTTATGGCGGCGATCTTAAAGGCATTCAGGACGAGCTCGGCTATCTACAAAATCTTGGATTCGATGCTTTCTATCTCACGCCGATTTTCGAGGGCAGTTCCAACCACCGCTACGATACCGACGATTACATGAAGGTCGATCCAGCGCTCGGAGGCAACGCCGCGTTTGCATCGCTGATCCAGGCGATGAACCATCGCGGGATGCGTGTGATTCTCGATGGCGTTTTTAATCACGCCTCGTCCGACAGCGAGTATTTCAACCGTTACAACCGTTTTCCTGACGTGGGCGCCTGCCAGTCGCTGAGTTCCCCCTATCGCTCCTGGTTTCACTTCAACGACAACACCGTGCCTTGCACTTCCGCCGATTACCCAGGCTGGGATGGACTCGATAGCCTGCCCACGTTCGATCACTCGCAAACGGGGGTGCAGAACTTTTTCTACAGCAGCCCGACAAGCGTGATGGCGACCTGGTACAACGCGGGCGCGAGCGGCTGGAGGTTCGACGTCGCTCCGGATCCGAATTTCCCGCACGCCTGGTGGGTGGGAACGCGCCAGTATGCGAAGTCGTATAAACCGGACGGTCCGCTGATCGGCGAGATTTGGCCCAACGCGAGTCAGTGGCTTGCCGGAGACCAGCTCGATTCCACGATGAACTACCGTTTCCGCCGCAACGTGCTCGGATTCGCGCGCGGCAAATACGGCTTTGTCGATAACAACGATAACGGCAGCGATTCCATCATTCCGCTCACGCCGAGCGAATTCGACCACGCCACTCGCGCCGTGCGCGACGACTATCCGCCGCAGGCGATGGCGGCGATGATGAATCTGATCGATTCGCAGGACACCAACCGCGCGCTTTACGTTTTGACCGAGGAAGGCGATAACAGCCTGACGCAGGCAAAGGAGCGCCTGGAACTGGCAGCGCTTTTTCAGTTCACCTACATCGGCGCGCCCACGGTCTTCTATGGCGACGAAGCTGCGATCAATGCACCTTCGCGCCACAACGGATCGAACGGCCCTATCGGCGACCCCTATGCCCGCGCGCCCTATCCCTGGACCGATCAGCCCGGCAATCCGAGCATCTATGGCCCGCCGGATCAAAACGTGATGGCATTCTATACCAAGCTGGCCCACCTCCGCAAAGAGTATCCGGCGCTCACGAGCAATACTTTCGTCACGTTGCTGACCGGCGATACCCAGGAGCCGTCCACTGCGCCGAATACCTATGCTTACGCGCGAGTCGGTCCGAAAAAGACCGCGATTGTGGCGCTCAACAATGGATCTGTCGCCAACAACCCTTCGATTCCGGTCGCGGCCTATTATCCGGATGGGACCACGCTGCAGGATGCGCTCAGCGGCGCGACGTACACCGTTGCAAACGGAAAAGTCTCGCTCACCTTGCAGCCGATCTCGGGCGTGGTGCTTCTGCCCATTCCGGCCACGGTGGACTTGACTCCCCCCACCGGCAGCATCACGCTGCAGCCCGCGGCCGACGCGGAGGGCTGGAACAATGCTGCTCAGGTTTCGGTGAAGATCACGGCCGCCGATTCAGGCGGCAGCGGTCTCGATCAGATTCGCTATTGGATTGACAATGGACCGACCAGCAGCGCCACTGCATCTGCCGCGAGAGAAGTGGTGAGCGGCGAGGGCAAGCATGTCGCAGGCGTTCGCGTACTCGACAAAGCCGGCAACGTCAGCGCGCTCATTAGCCAATCCGTCAATATCGATCTGACGGCGCCGGTGGTTACGTTGACCGGCGTCGAAAACGGCGGAAGATACGACAAGTTCAATCCGCCTCATCCGGGATGCGAAACCACGGATGCTCTCTCGGGTGTGGCCGCGAATGCAACGCTCACCGTGACGCGGAATCCGGGCCGTCCGCAGCACGGCTATCGATCCTACACCGCCACCTGCTCCGGCGCACAGGATAAGGCAGGTAATACGGCCGCTCCGGTAAGCGTGAGCTATCAGGTAAAGCCCGGCCGCTAACGCCAGTCGTCGATGACATAAACGTCGGGTCGATTAAATCCGCTCGCGTGCGGGCGCTGCATGGCCACGCCCTGAATGGCCGTTCTATATCCACGGGCGCGCATGAGGCGGTAGGCATTCTCGCGAGCGAGATTCACACCGGCCTCGACGGTTGCTCCGAGCGAGAGAGCAAACGCTTCGCAAGCCTCCAGCAAGCGATCGAAAGCCGCGCCGTTCCGTGCCGCGCCAAACTTCACGTAGCAGATCCTCTCGCCGCCTTCCGAGCCAGGCCCGTTCAGGCACACCGCGAATCCATCCAGAGTTTTGCCTCTGTAAGTCAGCACGGTATCGCCGGTGCGCTGCTTCAGTACAGCGCGGATTTCCTCCCCGAGATCAAGTCCCTTTTCGATTCTTCCGGTAAGCTTTCTGCAGGCTTCTATCGCCTGTTCCCGCTGGCTTTTCGCGAGAGCCGATAGCCGCGCCGGCGCGCCTGTTTTCGCTTCCGGAGCGCGCGTCAGGATTGCCGTCAGATAGCACGGCCAATAGCCGAATTTTTGGTACAAGCCCACGTGCTTGGGGCTGGCGGCGAACGTGAACAGGCCGCTGTGCCGCACGCCCCAGCGGTCGAAAACCTTCATGGTGGCTTCGAGCAGCCGATGCCCGACGCCGCGATCCCAATATTCGGGCAGCACGGTCAACGGGCCGAAAGATCCGAACGATCCCCAGTGCGTGACCGCATTCGATCCGATCAGGCGGCCGCCGTCGCGCGCCGCGATCAGCTTGCTGTGAGGACAGCGGAAACGCGGCACGAGAAATGCGCGATCGCTCATGAACTCTAACGGATTGGGCAGATGCAAAAAGGTGCCAAAAGCGAGCCGCACAATGCGGTCCGCTTCCGCGAGTTCGCTCTGCTTGAGAAGACCGACTCGGATGGAGTGACTGGTGGCCATTGCTTTTCACGCGGCATGACGCGGCTTGTATCGCTCTACGTGGATGGCCTTCGCGCGCTTGCGCGCCTTCGCGATGTCATAAGAGTTCTGCATCCGCATGAGGGTGTCCATTCCGACGCCAAACCCCTTTTCAAAGCGCAAGGCCATGTCACCGGAAAGATCGGCCTTCGCGTTTAGAAGGCTGGAGAGAGTTGGGCGCGATACACCCAAGAGCTTCGCCGCCTCGGTAATCGAGAGGCCATAGGCCTCAATGATTTCGCTCCGCAGGAAAGGGCCCGGATGGACGGGGTTTAACATCCGCACGTCTTTCGCCTCAGTGGTAATCCTCATAATTCACGTCCCAAATCTCGTTATCTTCGACCGGAACGTCAAGCGCCAGTTGCGCGTGACGTGCAAGCTCCATACGTCCTTGCGGGGCCCGGTGAGCCGATGGGCTTTCCAGAGCGGGAAAACACGAAGCATCTCCACGTCCTGCATATCCTGCAAGAAGGTCAACATGGCACGAAGCTTCTCTGTCGCATCCGCAGGCAGGCCCTTGGCGCTGTCCTCCACGTAGAGCCTTCTCAAGCCCTTATGGACGAAGTTCCGAATCTTCAACTGCTTGTACTGTAGCCTGTAAGGTTACACCTGTCAAATCATGCAGCGGCTTTTCGCGCTAGACAATGCTGCGGTTGGCGGCCTGCATCATCTGGGACGTCAACCGCTCCGCCGTCGCGGGCGCCAACAGAATGCCGTTACGGTAATGGCCATAGGCCAGAAACAGGCGGTTGGAATGCCAAGGGCCGATGTGGAGATCGTCGCTTGCCGGGCGGAAACCGGCCCATGCTTCGGAAAGCGTGGTTTCGCGCAAATGCGGAAACAGAAATCCGGCTTCTCGCGCAAGCCAGGAAGCGATCTCCGGGTTCAGGGCGCGCTCGAAACCAACATGCTCGACCGAAGCGCCCGCAATGAGCAGACCGTTGGCCCGTTGAAGCATATAGATGTGACCGTGGCGCACGATGGTGCCGCAGGTCTGCTCCGGCTGGCGATAACCGATCAGATGGCCTTTGACCGGCTCCGAGGCGGGAACCGGAGGCACGCCGGCCAGAGGAATCGCGCTGCTCCAGGCGCCTGCTGCAAGAATCACAACGTCGAACGCATGGCCGTTCACTGATGCCGAGGCGGAAGAAATCTCAACCTGCTCGGCGGCGGAATGTTCCAGGAGTATCACGCCGAGTTTGCGGCAGACGGCCGCGAGCGCGGCCATGATATCGCGCGGATTGACGATGGCATCGCCGGGATAGAAGCGCGCCCCGGCGAGTTCCACCGTGTTCAGGCGCGGCCAAAAGGCAGTAACCTGAGCGGGAATCAGGGGCTTGGAGAGAATGCCGAGCCTCTCCTGACGCGCAGCGCGAGCAGCAAGCGCCTCTGCGGCTGCATCGGAATAGGCGAGATCGACGCCGCCGCATTCCTGATAATCGATGGCGAGAGAGGATTCGCGTTCGAGTTCGTGCACGAACTCCGGGTAGAGGCGGCGGGATTCCAGGCACAGATCAGATAGCAACGAAGCGGATTCGATTTCGCCCCCGGGCGCCAGCATTCCCGCCCCCGCCCAGCTTGCTTCGCCGCCGATGAAAGCCCGATCGAAAACAGTGACGCGAAAGCCGCGCTGGGCAAGACGCCAGGCGGTCGACATCCCGACGATTCCGGCTCCTATGACGGCGACCGCGGCGCTCACGCCGACGTCTGCACGGGTTCCGGCTCGGTGCTGGCCTTCTTCACAACTTCCAGAAACGCTTTCGCGGCGTGGCTGAGCGCGCGCCGCGCTGGGTAAACCAGCCGGATTTTCCGTTCGAGAACCAGTTCCTTCACGCGGATCTCGTGCAGCAATCCCTGGCAGATCTCCTGATCCACGCACATGCGCGGCAGGAACGCGACCCCTTCGTTGTCCTGCACCAGCCGCCGGATGGTCTCCACAGTCGGCATTTCGACGTCCATGTTCAGCGGCACGCGATGGCGCTGAAATTCGCGCAGCACCGCTTCGCGATAGGGCGAAAGAACATTGTGGGCAATAAACGTCTCCATATCGAGCTCGGCGATGGAGATTTCGTCGCGATGGGCGAACCGGTGCTTCGGCGAGACGATGAGCGCCAACCGGTCCGTATAGATGACATGCGAGACCAGGTGGTCGTCGCCGGGATCGTAGCTGATGACGCCCAACTCCAGTTCGCCGTCCAGCAAATGGGACGGGATCTTGCTCGATTCCACGCGCCGCACCTGTACCTTCAACTTGGGGAACAAACGGCGATACTGCTCAATGAGATGAATGAGATACAGCGAAGTCGATTCGTTGGCGCCGATCGAGAGACGGCCGGCATAGTTGTCCTTGAGCTCCCGCAGAGCGTTTTCCAGCTCGCCTTCCATGTTCTGAAACCGGCGCGCGTACTCGAGCACCACGCGCCCTGCATCGGTAAGCAGCAATTCGCGGCCCGACCGGTCGATCAGCTTCTCTTTCAAATCGCTTTCCAGCCGCTGGATGGCAATCGAGATCGCCGGCTGGGTGCGCAGCAATTTTTCGCCCGCGCGCGAGAAGCTGCGCTCGGTGGCAACTGTGAGAAAAACTTTTAACGGGTAGAGTTCCATAACGCCGGCCCTGACGCGCCAATGCCATTAGTATAATAAATAGTAGACAGAAAAACTATAAATTTGCATAATCTATCCCTTTGCCTTTAGGATGGAGAATATCGCCAGCAACAGGAGCGCCCACGTGAACCGTATCTATATTTTTGACACAACGTTGCGCGATGGAGAACAATCTCCCGGCTGCAGTATGACCACCCCGGAAAAATTGCAGATGGCCGCCAGGCTCGTGGAGCTTGGGGTGGACATTCTGGAAGCCGGCTTTCC
>JBOGMI010000034.1:0-2770 GCA_050746645.1 Bryobacteraceae bacterium
GAATAGCGAAGCGGCCAGCCGAGAGCGACATCTACTGAGCCATAGCGCAGGAAAGCGGAGCCGTCGTTGCCGCCGCCGGTGACGCCGTATTGCACGGGGATGTGGCTGGCGTGGGCGATGCGCAGGACTTTGGCGACGAGCCGGCGCGGGACGATGTTGGAGTTATCGATAGCTCGGACGACAAAGCCTTCGCCCAACCGCGCGTCGGCAAAGCGTTTGGATTCGAGAGGTGAGTCGGAGCTGACGAAGGTATCGATGGCGAAGACGTAATTCGGAGTGTTGCTCTCCTTCGCGAGGCGCTGGGCGGCCTTACCGGCTCCGACCAGGCCCAGTTCTTCTTCCGTGGACCAAAGGAAGGTCACGTCCTTGTTTTTGAGAGCGGGACCGAGCGCCCAGGCAGCAGAGATGAGCGCGGTATCGCCGACGCGATCATCGAAGCTGCGGATCGCTGCGCGATGGCCGACCAGTTTGTGGTACTTCTTCGGAATGGTGATCGCATCGCCTACTTTGACCCCAAGTTGCCGGGCTTGGGTGGCGGTGCGGGCGCCGATGTCTACGCGATAGCGAAGGCTTCGGCCGTGCGGCCATTGGAAACCGGGTTTATTCCATCCATCCGGAAGATCCATGACGGCGGGACGCATGCCTTCGGCGGTATGGACCATACAAACGTGGCCCAGATAGTAATACGGCAGACCTCCGCCCATCGACTTTACGAGTAAGTGCCCGTCAGACAGGATGGAAGTAACCTGGTAGCCGATTTCATCCATATGAGCGACGAACAAAATCCGCTGCGTTTTCGTGGTGCCGGGAGCGGCCGCTATATGGAGCACCAAATTGCCGGCGCTGTCGGTGTGCGGCTTGGCCCAGGGCGGGAGCAGGCGCTCGATGGTTTCGCGCACTCGGGTTTCGTGGCCGCTCATGCCGTAGGTTTGGGTGAGGATCTGGACCATTTGTTCCGGTGACGGCGCGGTCTGCGGACGGGCGGGCAAGGGCGCCGAAGGCAAAGGCTTCGCTGTTGGCAGTGCAGGTTTTTCGGAAGAGCCTTCGAGATCGTCTTCGAGCAGCATGGCGAGATCGGCGAGGTCGCCCGAATCGATGATTTCCGCGGGCGTGGAGGGCCATGCGGTTGCAATGGCGAGATGCACGGTGCGAGCGGGCAGGGGCGGCGCGGGCAAATAGCTGGGCGGGATTAACGGCGCCGAGTAATCCTGGCGCAGCGGAATCTCGTTTTGCTGCGCGATTTGCTTCCAATGCTCGGCTAAACCGCTGAGCGGCGCAGCGGGATTTTGCGAGCCGATCAAAACGCCGCTTCCGGGCTGCAGCTTGGCGGAATTCTTGCTGCCGGGGAGCAAGCGGCCGACGTAAATCAATTCATCCGGGTGAAAGCGTTGGAGGACGCGCTGCAATCCGCGCGCACCGGCCCATTGCTCGACGACAAAAGCGACGGTCAGGGTTCCGTGAAGTTTGGAGCGATCCAGATGGCGCAAAACCTCAATGAGCGCCGCATCGCCGAAACGATCTCCGATGCGCGGCGCGGTCCATTTTCCGCCACCCATTTCATAAAGCCTGCTGTCGATGGAAACGGGGCTGAGAATGTTGGCACCGGTGCCGCGGGCTTCAGCGGCTGATGACGCACCAATATCCACGTACATATTTGCGATATCTTTGGGATCGGGAGGATGCGCGCGGCCCGGCAGCAGATGCACGGAGATGCCCGAGACGACACCGTTGATCCACTTACCCGAAGCGGTCTTGACGCGAACGGGCTCTGCGGAATAGAGTTCGTTGAAGAGCGGCAAGCGGCCAAACTGCGGCAAGCGCTGGAGCCGGAGATAGCCATCTTTCCTGATGCCGCCGACGACATAGCCGGGCGCATCCATGGGAGCGACGACGAGCCGGTGCGGGGCGCCGCTTCCGATAGTGACGATGACATCGCCCAGGCTGTCTTTCTTGGGTGAATAAGCGCTCAGCCGCGATTGGATCTCCGAGGCCAGCGCGCTTTCGTATCCGGGAACGGCAGGCGTTGCGACGAAGGTCTTCAGGTCCTGAAACAGCGACTGGGCCGATGAGAGCGCGGCGAACAGCAGCGCCGGAATACAAATTCTGTGCAGTTTCATCCGCTGCATTACACTCTAGTACGTGAGATCCCAAAAGCCAGCCCGGATAGACCGGGAAAAGAGGCAGAGCAAGCTTCATGCCGCAGGCGAGCCCTGTCTCGGGGTTCTGGCCGGAGGCAATCCTCGCCGGGCCGAGACTGCGCGTGAAGCGCTCCGCCGGCGGCTAAGACGACGGCATGGCCGCTAACGCGCTCATCGATACAGGCGCGATTCTCGCGCTGCTGGACCGAAGCGATCGCTGGCACGAAGGGTAAGGGCAAGTTCCGGATGCTACCGCAAGTTCATCAGTTTCACGGCTGAGGACCGCTCCCTCGCGGCCGCGGCCGGTAACGCTTCTTGTTAGCCCCAATACCATTCATTTAAGCTAAAACTGAACCCCGAGCGTAAGCGAGGCATCGTGGCGGTTAGCCCAACTAGGGGTCGCTTACGCTCCCGGCTCGGTTTCGACATTTCGAAATCGAGAGATGCGACACGGCCTTGCGCCAAGGGAACAGCATTGTTGTTACCCCTTTGTTAGCCCATGTTCGTCAGGGGTCGCGGGTCGGTAACACTTTTGTTAGTGGTGGCTATTGAAATACTTACTCATGCTTTGATCGGCGACGCCCAAGGCGCGGGCCAGTTCCACCTTGGCGACATTATATTGATACTGCGCC
>JBOGMI010000035.1:0-5353 GCA_050746645.1 Bryobacteraceae bacterium
GATGCGAATGCGCTTGAAACTCTACGCAAAGCGGATGCCGATCAAGCGGAAGCCGTTCTCGCGATGCGTTCCGACGATTCCGACAATGCATTCATTGTACTGGCCCTCCGTGAGCTGAAGGGCCACGCGAAGACCGTCGTAGCCATCAACGATAGCAAACACATGGAGCGCATCAAGCTTGTGCAGCCCGATATGGTGATTGCGCCGGAAGTGCTCGGAGGAGAGTTACTGGCGATGCTGCTTAGCGGGGAGCCCATTACGGGCGAGCTTGTCCTGCAGCGATTCCTGCACTTCGACCGTTTCGCGCAAAATCGCGCCACCTGAACAGTGCCTTGCTGGATCACGTTTCCGCCGCATTGCTTGCGGGAATAGCCGCTTGCTCGCGGTCGCGGCTCAGTTCAGCGCTGATTCCGAGCTGCGGTCGCAAGGGAGCGGACGCGCAATTACTTATGACGCAGCGTTTTAATAGATCCGCTTTTTTACGCGCCCGGCTGATAAAGATATTTTTGGAATCCGGAGAAAATGTGCCCGATCTCTTCCGGGCGGCCAAGATCGGCAACAGCATCGGCGATCGCGTTGTTGTATTTAAGCCTCAGCAGTGGCGAGAGCTTCGCCTGATCCAGTTCCTCCACGCCCACCGCGACGTATTGCGCAAGAACAAAACCGATAAAAACCTGCTGCCTGGAAGTGAACTCCGCCCCGATAGCCGCTTTGGCCCGATTCGCCCGCTCCTCCCGCGTCAGCGGCGGCAGCGCGTAAGCGATATGCGCCAGCACGTCGAACAGATCGCTCTTTTCCGCGTCGATGATCTTTTGCATCTCCGCCATCTGCTCTCTGCCGAAGCCTTTCTCCGCCAGCCCTTCCAGCAGCTTCGCCCGCGTGCCGGGAGCGCTCCAAAGCGCCCGCAATTCGGCCTCGTTGTTGAAGAATTCCGGCAATCTCCCGAAAAGCATCTCCATAAATTGCTGCGCCGACATCGGCGTGCCGTCCGGATGCCAGAAGCTCGTCATCGTCATGTGCTGAATGGTGCGGGCTTTGCCGTCGGCCAAGGTCACTCTGATCCTCTGCCGGGGTGGCCCGGGTTCCGGTCCGCGCGGCTCCCTGGGGCTGCGGTTCGGGCGGCGGCCCAGGTTCGGGCTGCGGCTCGGGTTCCATCGGTTCGCCGTCCCACTCCGGATCGCTGAAATGGTGGTACGCTTTCACGAAATCGTAGATCGTGAAATAATCCTTGCCGTCGTACAGCCGCGTGCCGCGCCCGACGATCTGCTTGAACTCGATCATGGAGTTGATCGGGCGCATCAGCACGATATTGCGAATGTTGCGCGCATCCACGCCGGTAGAAAGTTTTTGCGACGTAGTCAGGATCGTGGGAACTGTCTTCTCATTGTCCTGAAAATTGCGCAGATGCTGCTCCCCGAGCGCGCCGTCGTTGGCCGTCACGCGCTGGCAATAATTAGGGTCTTTCGACGTCTTCATCTGGTTGACCAGATCGCGCACGGCCAGCGCATGGTCCTGCGTGGCGCAGAAGACGACCGTTTTCTCGTTCTGCTTAAGCTGCTCCAGAAACAGCTTCACCCGGTGCGCTTCGCGCTCTTTAATTTCGATGATCCGGTTGAAATCGTGTTCCTGGTAAAGCCTGCCGCTTTCTACTTCGCCTTCCACTACGGTGTCGTCGGCCGTGTAGACATATTCGTCGAGCGTGGTGGAGATCTGCTTCACTTTGAAGGGCGTAAGGAATCCGTCGTTGATGCCGTCTTTCAGCGAGTAAATAAACACCGGCTCGCCGAAATACGCATAAGTGTCCACATTGTCCTTGCGCTTGGGCGTGGCGGTGAGACCGAGCTGCACCGCGGGGGAGAAGTACTCGAGAATGCCGCGCCAGTTGCCTTCGTCGTTGGCTCCGCCGCGATGGCATTCGTCGATGGCGATGAAATCGAAGAAATCGGGCGGATATTCGCCGAAGTAGGGCGAGGGCTTGCCGTCTTTCGGAGGCCCGCTCATGAAGGTTTGAAAAATGGTGAAAAACAGGCTGCCGTTCTTGGGTACCCGGCCTTTTTTGCGGATGTCGCCGGGCTCAATCCGCACCAGCGCGTCTTCGGGAAACGCGCAGAAAGCATTGTATGCCTGATCCGCCAGAATGTTGCGGTCGGCGAGGAACAAAATGCGCGGCCGCCGCTGCGGCTCGCGGCTCAAATTCCAGCGGCTGTGGAACAGTTTCCAGGCGATCTGAAACGCGATGAACGTTTTGCCCGTTCCTCTGGCAGAGCGAGCAGGCATAGCAATCGTTTGCATCTCCGCTCGGTGCTCTTGTCACGGTTCTCGGCGTCGCAGGCAAGCTGGTTGCGCTCGGCCTGACGATCGGATCGACTGCCGCTGGAAACGATAATCGTTATGGCAGGATCTGAAGTGACATCTGTCCGCTTGCCTCAGCGGTCTCGAACGATTGTGAGAAGCGAACCTTACTTGCTTCCAGATACGCTGCGCTCTGCTCCATCGCAATCCAGCCTCGGCGCAAGCTTTCGGCAACCACACCTGTCGTATTTGACCCTGCAAACGGGTCGAGCACTGTATCACCTTCATTCGTCAGCAGTTTGATGAAAAATTCCGGCAGAGCGGCAGGAAACCGTGCGGGATGCATTTTCAAGCCAAGCTCCTTAGACCGTCTTGCATAGGCATCATTTGCCGCATTGTTGCCAAACTTGAGCATTGTCTCGGGTGTCAAGCGTTCCAGCAATTCGGTTTCAATGACATTGGCGGGAATAGCACCTCCCGCATGAAGGTGCTCAAAGGATTTTCGTATCACATGCCCGGAGGGCCGAACCGTCGCCCGAACGCCCCGACGATTGAGACGGATCATGTCAGGGCTATATTCCTTCAACACCTCCAAATTACTGGCCTTAGGCCACGGTGTCTTCGAAAGCCACCAGACATACTCAACTGAATCTTTGATTCGGATGCGGCGTACCGTGACCCACTCGGCCGGCATTGGCATTTTCGCCGGGTTGTACCAGAAGCATTCCTGCGCAAGATGAAATCCAATCTGATCAACAAGCGCAATCAGCAACCGGTAGTGATACAGCGACCGTGTAGGCGTCTTCGGGTTATAACTGCCGCCGATGTTGAGGACAAAACTACCATCGTCGGGCAAAATTCTAAAGATCTCTTTTGCGAACGTCAGGAACCAGTCGACGTATTCGGCCTTTTCAACGTTGCCGTATTCCTTCTTAAAGTGCAGAGCGTACGGCGGTGATGTAAAGACCAGATTCACGCTTGCATCGGGAATCGTCCTCAGCAGTTGTTTAGAATCGCCAAGCCAAGCTTTCCCATAATCTGTGACATAGTACGGCTCGGTGGTGGACCGATCTGATGCTGGCATTGAATCGTTCAGCCTCGCGAGGTGTGTTACTTTTCATTTTAAGCATAGCATCAATTGGTTGTCATTGTCAACCCATTTATCAGAAGAATCTGCAGACGACTGGATTTCACAAGCCGAAGCAGCACGCCTTCGCGGTGTCTCTCGGCAAGCGATTGCGCGTCTTGTGCAGCGCGGTCGCTTGCCGGTCCTGAAGATTGGAGGGCGCACCCTGGTCCGACGTGAAGACGTTGAGCGATTCGAACCGGAATCAGCTGGACGCCCCCCGAAATGAAGAAAACCGTCGAAGAGATCTGCGCCGTTATCGATGCATGTAGCGAGACTGAACAGCGGGCTATCCTGAGTCACATCAGAAAGCGCTTCAGCCTGCATCCGCTGGAATCGGAATGGGATATCAATGCTGAAACGATCCTAAGCGCAATTAACCGCTCATCAGATTTGACCCTCCGGGGCATACGTGGAATTATTGCCGAGGCGACCTTTGCAGATTTTGTCGTGCCGACACTTGCCAGCATTTGGGACGTCCGCCCCATTGAAGGCGATCAACCATATGACTTTTTTCTGAAAAACCGAAATAGCCGAATGAAACTGCGAATCCAAGTGAAGCTGCAACGGAGAGAGAAACAGGAACCGAAAAAGGCAAGCAATAATTTGCGCCGCCCATTAACCAATCCTCCAGAAATTCTGTACGTTGTTGAGGTCCAGAGGACTAGAACAGGCAAACGAGCCGTAAAGAGTGCAGCAGGCCAGGTAAATGGCGAAACAACGCTCGAAGTTGAGCAGACTAGGCCGTACCGGTTTGGCGAATTTGACATCCTTGCCGTTAACATGCATCCATCTACAAAGGATTGGAGGCGTTTCATGTATACGGTTGGAAACTGGCTGCTGCCGAGGGCTGAGCCCTTACAGAATTTAATTCAAATCATGCAGCCTGTTGCAGCCGCTTCAGATCGCTACTGGACCGACGATATAGACGAGTGCATTGATTGGTTCCTGTCGCAAGAAAAACGGCGGCTATACGATCGCTGATTCTTGCAGTAGAGGCGAAAATCTCGCCGATCTTGCATTCGATCGTGTTCGCGCTAGTAGCTCTTTGCTTGAAACCGTGCAAGTAGGGAAACAGCTTCAGGCTGACAAAGTCGCGAAGGTCGTCGCCGCTTAGGGCGACGTTGTGATCGAGCTTGCCGTCTCTGCCCTTGGGCGCGGCCCACCCTTCCCACCGAGGGCTTGTCGAGAATGAACGTGTACCTCTTGCCCTGAAGTGCCGCCTCATCCTTTCTGTCCTGCTCGAGCGCGTCCAGATATTTCAGGAAAAGCAGCCAGGAGGTCTGTTCGGTGTAGTCCAGTTCGGTGGTGCAGCCGGCTTCTCTGCGGAGAACGTCGTCTATGTTCTTGAACGCTTGTTCAAACATGAAGAACTTCCCAAAATACCAGAGCGAAATCGAACACCACGGCCGGCGCTCCGCCAGTCACAACCATTATGGTTAGTCTTTTCAATAGCTTACACGAAGTCGCTTGTAATCCGATCGTATACTGGTCTTTTGGAGGCCGTTCTGCCTCGTCCAATGGCTAGCAGCTAACGGCTAAAAGCTAACCTCTCGAAAAACGCCGGACGCCCACCAGGGCGCTCCGGCGTTTTCTACCTCCGGAGCATGATCATGGCAACTGCCAAACAAATCGCGGCCAATCGCCGCAACTCTCAGAAATCCTGTGGCCCAAAATCCGCCGAGACCAAGGCCAAAGTCGCCCAGAACGGCGTCAAGCACGGCCTCTGCGCCCGCTTCCGCGTCATCCCAGAACTCGAGAAGCAGGAAGAGTTCGACGCCTTCCTGAACCAGCTCATGGAAGATGAACAACCCGTCGGTCAGGCCGAAATCGAGCTGGTCGTCAAAATGGCCGAACACACCTGGCTCGCCAATCGCGCCCTGCGCTTCCAGAACCAATGCTTTGCGCTCGAGCCGAAATCTCCCGAGCAGGTGA
>JBOGMI010000036.1:0-2537 GCA_050746645.1 Bryobacteraceae bacterium
CTCAGCCGGAATGTTGGCACGCCCGAGCCGGAAGTGCACTAGCGCAGCCGCAGATAGTTGCCACGAATGCCGCAGCAGTGACATCTCACAAGTGTGTCTGCGATCTCGGAAGCCACCCAGGAGTATGGGCTACAGATCAATGATGTGCATAGCGAAGTGCACAGCGCGGTTGGACTGAGGCCCTATAGCCGGGTATTCGCGGTCTCGCTTTGCGGCGCGCTGGCGTTTCTGGACCTGTACTGCACGCAGCCGCTGCTGCCGATGCTCTCGAAAGCGTTTCACGCTTCGGAGACGAAGGTCAGTCTGACGGTGAGCGCGGCGACGCTCGGCGTGGCGGTCACGGCCGTGTTGCTTTCGATGTTCGGCGAGCGGCTCGACCGGAAGCGGACGATTATCGGGGCGGCTTCGGCGCTCGCGGTGGTCACAGCACTTGCGGCAACCGCTCCCACGCTGCACGCGCTGATTCTCTGGCGGCTGCTGCAGGGATTGCTCACGCCCTGTATCTTTATCATCACTATTGCTTACGTCACTGAAGAATGGCCGGCGCATTTGGTGCCGCGAGTGATGAGTCTCTATGTCGCCGGAACAGTGTTTGGCGGCTTTACCGGGCGCATTGTCGGAGGAGAACTGACCGAGCATTTCGGCTGGCGGCTGATGTTTGTAGTGTTAGCGTTGATGGGCGTGGCTGGGACGGCTTTCGCGCATCGTCTGCTTCGGCCTTCCCGCCCGAGAGAGCATGTGTCGCGCCCGCACCTTGCTCCCATGCTAGACAATCTGCGCAATCCGCGCCTGCTGGTGACGTTTGGGATCGGGTTCTGCGTGCTGTTCATGCAGGTATCGCTCTTCAGTTACATCACTTTCTATCTGGCAGCCGCGCCGTTTGATTTATCCACGGCCGAATTGGCCTGGATCTTCGCGGTCTACCTGGTCGGTTTAATAGCCACTCTAGCCGCCGGCACGATGCTTGCGCGCATCGGACTTCTGAAAGGCATCCTGGGCGCGATTGCGTTGTGTTTGTTCGGAACTATGCTGACGCTCGTTCCGTCGTTAGCCATAATCGGTATCGGATTGTCGGTGGCAAGCTCCGGCGTATTCATTTCGCAGACTTGCACGAACAGTTTTTTCCGCGATGCCGCGCCGCGAGGCAGCCGCGTTTCCGCCGCCGCATTGTATACGTGCATCTACTATGCCGGCGGAACCCTCGGCGGCATCCTTCCCGGTTTGATCTGGAAGTATGCAGCCTGGCCGGGATGCGTTGGGCTGATCTGCGTATTTCTCATCGCCGCCGGAGCGCTGGCGTATTTTGGCTGGCGTTCGCCGCGGAAGGCCGCTGCCTGACAGCCGGTTTTTGCAACACAGTGCTGACAGGCCAAAAGGCCTATTCCACACACGCACGCATACAGATAGAATGGAAGGCACCTCTTCTGCCGATAGTATTGAAGGAACCTTTCCATGAAGCTGCTTGGGCGCTTTAACTTGATTTTTATCGTTGTATTTGGGGTTGGCCTCGCCGCCGCTGCCTGGCTCGCCTATATTTTCCTGCGCGCGGAAGCCAAACAGACCGTGCTCTCCGAAGCGCGATTGATGATGGAGACGACGCTTGCCACCCGCGCCTATACGGACCAGCAAATCGGACCGCTGCTTGCTAAAGACCAGCGGCGCGACCGCAACTTCATCCCGCAGACCGTTCCAGCCTTCTCGGCGACGCAGGTCTTCAATTTCGTCCACAAGCGCAATCCCGCTTATTCCTATAAAGAGGCGACTTTGAATCCGACCGATCCCATCGACCGCGCGACCGGTTGGGAAGCGGACGTGGTGAACACGTTCCGCAACAATCCGAATCGCAAGGAGATCGTCGGCGAGCGAAAAACGCCGATCGGTGAGTCACTGTTTCTGGCGCATCCGCTTCGTGTCGAGAGCGCGGCTTGCCTCGAATGCCACAGCACGCCGGCCAAAGCGCCCGCTTCCCTGATCCGCCAATACGGACCGAACAACGGATTCAACTGGAAACTGGGCGAAGTGGTGGGAGCGCAGATCGTTTCGGTGCCCGAATCGCTGCCGCTTAAGATGGCGGGCAAGGCATTCAACCGGCTGGTGATTTATCTCGCGGTGCTTGGGGTGGTGACGCTGATCATTCTGGACTTGGTGCTGATTACGACCGTGACCCGTCCGGCCGCCCGGCTATCCAAGATGGCGGACGCTATCAGCAAAGGCAAAATGGACACCGAAGAGCTTCCGGTCCACGGGCGGGATGAAATTTCGGTGCTGGCCTCGTCCTTTAACCGGATGCAGCGCAGTCTGGCGCGCGCCATGCGGATGCTGGAGTCGCAGAACGAGCGGGACGTGGTGTAAAGCATAAGCTGTCGAAAACCCGCGCCGCCTGAAAGGCCGACCCCACGACCCGCCATTTAGTGGCGGCGAGTGGCGAGAAATTTTTTGCGCTCTTCCGGGGTTTCGAGCTCGGAGGCCAGCATTTCATAGAGTTGCTTCCAGCTTGCCGCTTTTTTCGCCGTGCGATCGACGAGGACGCGGGCGAC
>JBOGMI010000037.1:0-7071 GCA_050746645.1 Bryobacteraceae bacterium
CCTATCATGCTTGCTAAACTGGTGTTCGCCTGTCCATCGTGCGGATGTGGCGGAATTGGCAGACGCGCTAGGTTCAGGTCCTAGTGGGAGCAATCTCGTGGAGGTTCAAGTCCTCTCATCCGCACCAGAATACAGGGTCAGTTCGGGTGTCGTCAGCACAGGGCCGCCACGTTAGCTATTAGCTATAAGCGAGGCGCCTAGCTTTTTCCGCCGGATCAGAGCGTAAATCGCGCCCAGCGCGAGCCAGACAAGGCCAACTAAACGCGCCTGCCATTGCAGGCTCGCCCAAAGATAGGCACAAACGAGGCACCCCGCGAGAGGTAATACAAAATAGCTCCAACTGCGATTCCGCTTCCTGACGAAATAATGCATGAAAACCGATGCATTCACGGACATGAACGCCAGAAAAGCTCCGAAGTTCAGCAGTTCCGCGCCAAGCTGATAGCTGATCGAGAGAGCCCCGGCGAGTGCGATGGCACTGCTGAAGAGGACGTTGTAGGTCGGTATGTTCGTGCGGCTGTTGAGGTGAGCGAAAAACCGGGCGGGAATGGCGTTGTCGCGCCCCATTCCGTACAGCAAACGCGCGGCCCCCAACTGCGACGCCATCCCGGATCCGATGGTGGCAACCAGGAGCGCGCCATTGATGAGATGGAACAGGATCAAACCGCCGGCGTGGCCGGCGACGAAGCTGTAGGCGGTATCAACTTCCGGGTAGTGGCGGAAATCGGGCCATATGAGCTGGCCCGCATACACCTCGACAGAGGCCAAAAAGCCGGTGATCAAGCAGGTAAGCACAGTGGCTCGCAAGATGTTCTTCTTGGGATTGACCACCTCTTCCGAAAGAGTGGAAATACTGTCGAATCCAATATAGGTAAGGGCGGCAATCGATGCTCCCGTGAAAACGGCCGGCGCCGAAAACGTTGCCGGATCGTAGAACGGCTTGGTAAGCGCGCCGGCGCCTAATGGCGCGATGTGCAAGAGATAGTGAACCATCCAGATGAGCATGTATACGACCACGGCAAACAGACCGATGGCGAGCCAGCGGCTTGTGTTCGCCGAAGCTTTGATGCCGCGCAAGTTCAACGTAGTGAAAAGGAGCGCGAAGAAGATCGCCCAAATCGGGTAGGGAATGGGGAGCAGATTCATAGCCGCTTTGCTGCACCAGATGGTGCAGATGAGCGGATTCAGCAGATAGTCGAGAACGATCCCCCATCCTATGAGGTATCCGGTGAAACGGCCGAACTCACCCGAAGCGTAGGCATAGGCGGAGCCGGCGCTCGGGTACACGCGAGCCATGCGGCCGTAGCTGATGGCGGTCAGCAGCATTGCAACCATGGCGATGAGAATGCAGGTCACTACGTGGCCTCGCGCTTCTTGAGAGACCACGCCAAAAACCGGCATGGGGGCAGTCGGTTGTATGACGACGAGCCCGTAAAACACCAGGTCCCAGAGTGTTAGAGACCGCCGCAGCGAAGGTTGCCCGGTGGTTAGCATGGATTGCGGCATCGCTCTCTTGTATGTTTAGCACGGAAAAACTGGCATTGTAATATACTCTTGGCCCAGACCATGCGCCATTTTTCTTTGCTCTTTCTGATCGTTGGCAACTTAGCGGCCGTAATGGGTCTCGCCGCCGCTCCGCCGAAAAGCGCCGCTTCGTCCAGCATGCTCCTACGCGAGAACTGGAAGATTCAATCCTCGGCCGATGTGCACGAATCGGGATCGGTCCTCTCCACTGCCGGATTCAATGACCGCGATTGGTACCGGGCAACCCTGCCGTCTACTGTTCTGAGCGCTTTGGTTGACGACAGGGCGTATCTGAATCCGTACTACGGCAAGAACTTACGTTCCATTCCCGGCACGACGTATCCGGTATTTAGCAATTTCTCGAATATCAAGATGCCGCCGGGGAGTCCGTTCCGCCGCCCCTGGTGGTATCGCACGGACTTCAAAATGCCCGCCCAGTACGAGGGTAAGATGGTTTGGCTGAATTTCGATGGCATTAATTATCGTGCGAATGTCTGGATGAACGGCCATCAGGTCGCATCGTCGCAAAAGATAGCCGGAACATGGCGGATCTTTCATTTGGATGTTACGGGCGTAGCGCTGCCGGGTAAGACAAATTCGCTGGCCGTCGAGGTGTTTCCGCCTCGCCCTCGCGATCTTGCCATCACGCTGGTCGATTGGGCGCCCATGCCCCCCGATAAGGAAATGGGTATCTGGCGCGATGTATCGATTAGCGCCACCGGCCTGGTTGCGCTTCGCTATCCCGCTGTGTTCACCAAGCTGAACCTGCCATCCACGGATCACGCCAAACTTACAATCCGAGCATATCTGCAAAATGCATCCAATAAGCCCGTACAGGGCGTATTAAAAGGTCAAATTGGAAATATCCGGTTCTCGAAGAATGTTCGATTGAATCCGGGCGAGACGCGAGCCGTGCTGCTCGATCCGGCCGAGTTCCCTCAGTTAACCATTACAAACCCGCGCCTTTGGTGGCCGGCACAGGTAGGTCCGCAAAATCTCTATCATTTACAACTGCGCTTCGAAAGTGCCGGAAAGGTTTCCGATTCGAGCCAGATCCAGTTTGGCATCCGGCTGATCACTTCGAGGATCGATGCCAAAGGGCACCGCGTATTTTTTATTAACGGCAAAAGGATTCTGATCCGCGGCGCAGGTTACAGCTTTGACATGCTTCTGCGCACGTCCCCCGAGCATCAGGAAGCGGCATTAAAGTATGTCCGCGACTTGAACTTGAACGCAGTCCGGCTGGAAGGAAAGCTGGCAAATAATCATTTCTTCGACTTGTGCGATCGCTATGGAATTCTGGTGCTGGCCGGCTGGTGCTGCTGCGATCAATGGGAGCAGTGGAGCCGCTGGGATGCGGAGAATTACAAAGTTGCCGCAGAGTCGCTGCGCGATCAGGCTCGCCGCATCGAGCGTCATCCTTCGGTTTTGGTCTTTCTATATGGCAGCGATTTCGCGCCGCCGCCTCGCGTGGAGAAAATGTATCTCAAAAGTTTCCGTGAGATCGACTGGCCGAATCCGACCATCGCCAGCGCGGGCAACAGGACCACCACCGTGGGTCCCACCGGAGTGAAGATGACGGGGCCTTATGCGTATGTTCCGCCTTCCTTCTGGTATATCGATACAACTTACGGTGGAGCGTTCGGCTTTAATACTGAAACCAGCCCCGGACCGGCCATACCACCGATCGAGAGTCTTCGCCGCATGCTGCCGAAGAACCATCTATGGCCGATCGATTCCTGGTGGGAGTATCACGCCGGCGGCATGTCGCGCACTCTCAGGATATTCACCAAGGCGCTGAACAAACACTATGGGGTATCGCATTCTGCGCAGGAATACGCGCGCAAGGCCCAAGTCCAGGCCTATGCAGCGCATCGCGCCATGTTTGAGGCTTATCGCCGCAACAAGTATACTTCCACAGGCATCATTCAGTGGATGCTGAACAATGCATGGCCCAGCATGATTTGGCATCTGTATGACTGGTATCTGCGCCCGGGCGGCTCTTATTTCGGAGCCAAGAAGGCAAACGAGCCGCTCCATGTGCAGTATTCCTATGACGACCATTCCATCGTGGTCGTGAATGCATACTATAAATCGTTTCCCGGTCTAAAGGTTACAGCCACCGTGTATAACCTGGATATGTCGAAGAAGTTCTCGAAAAGCAAAGTAATCGATATCGGGCCGGACAGCAGCACTCGTGTATTTAAAATTCCGGCTGTTTCAGGTCTCAGCAAGACCTATTTCGTCGATCTGAGGCTGGAGAACTCAGGCGCGCTGGCGAGCGCCAATTTTTACTGGCTTTCGACCGCTCCGGAGACGCTCGATTGGGCGCGGCGTAACGAAATTTCCGGTAATTATCATATCTCGACTTGGACTCCGATCAAAACGTATGCCGATTACACGGCCCTGAACACACTAGCCCAAGTCGATCTGGATGTGACCGCGCAATCGAAGCGGGGCGCTCAACAAAGTTCCACGACCGTCACAGTTCACAACCCAAGCCATACGCTGGCATTCGATATCCGGCTGAAGGTTGTCAGACCGGCTCCCCATCACGCGAGGCCCGGGAGCGCGCGCGACAATGAAATTCTGCCGGTATTGTGGCAGGATAATTATTTCCCACTCCTTCCCGGCGAGACTCGGAAAATTACGGCCACTTACAATACAAAAGATCTCCCCGAGCCAAAGCCGGACGTCGAAGTAGAGGGATGGAATATCAAGAGAGAGGTGTTGGAGTCGAATTAGCGACGTGTGCACGTCTCTGTAATTTAAGAGATGCCCAATCTGAGCCGGGGAGCGTAAGCGACCAGATTGGAGCAGACTTGGCGTAATACATGGACAAAACCCCGCTGCTGACGGCCACGCTGCTGACCTGGATCGGCGGCTTCGTCGATGCCGTTGGCTTTCTTTCGCTGGGGCGCATTTACACGGCGAACATGAGCGGCAACAGCGTGGCGATCGGCATACAAATCTCGGGGCAGAACTGGTTCGGCATGTTTCGCAGAGCGTGGCCGGTCATCATTTTTGTAATTGGCTTGCTGCTTTGCCGGATCTTCCTCGAATGTGCCGTGCGGCAGGGCATCCGCCCGGTGGCTTCTATCGTATTTGCGGGCGAAATCGTGCTGCTCGCGCCGGTCTGCACGATTGGAGCCATGCCTGGAGGCGCCTCGCCGAGCCTCCAGTTCGCCTTCGTCGCTCTGCTTGCGTTTGCCATGGCGGCGCAGAACGGCGCCCTCACACGCTTCAGCTCGATCTCGATGCATACCGGATTTGTGACCGGGAACCTGCTCCGATTTAGCGAGCAATTCGCAAAATATCTGATGCAAGTGTTCGATCGCCTGCGCGGAAGACCGGTTTCCGGTACGGAGAAGCCGCTCCATATATCCGCATGGATGCTCGGGACCTATCTCGCCTACGTGGTGGGAGCGGTATGCGGCGGCTTTAGCCATCATGCCTTCCGGCTGCGAGCGCTCCTGGTGCCCATCGGCTGCTTCTTGTTCCTGATCGCCGTGGATTTGAGGCGGCCGCTTGCCGTGCCGGCCGAAGCGAAACAGGGCGCGGAAGAAAATAGATAGACAACTTCCATTACAAAGATCAACATGACCAATAGCAAACCAACGACAGCCTCGCCAGCCGGCCCTTGCGCTCTGGTGATTTTCGGAGCGGGCGGCGATTTGACCGGCAGATTGATCGTCCCCGCGCTTTATAATCTGGCCTCGGCGCAGCTGCTTCCCGAGCAATTCGCCATTCTCGGGGTGGACATCGCCGATCTCGACGACGATTCCTGGCGCTCGAAATTGAACGAAAAGATCGACGATTTCGTTGGCGCCGCGGGAGGAGAGGCGCAGCTTAACGAAAACGCCTGGAATTGGCTGAAGCAGCGCATGACTTACCTGCGCGGTGATTTGAACGACAACACGACCTACGAGAACGTCAAGTCGAAGCTTGCGGAAATCGGCCGGAAACACAGCACGGGCGGCAATTGTCTCTTCTACCTCGCGATTGCGGACCGGTTCTTTGGAAGCGTCATCGGCCATCTCGGCGCAAGCCGGCTCGTGTGCGAAAAAGACGGCCAGTGGCGGCGCGTGGTCATCGAGAAGCCGTTCGGACACGATGTAGCCTCCGCGGCGGCCTTGAACGAACAGATTCTGCGCGTACTGCGCGAGACCCAGATCTATCGCATCGATCATTTTTTGGGCAAAGAAACGGTGCAAAATCTGTTAATGTTCCGCTTTGCGAACGGCCTCTTTGAACCGCTGTGGAACCGCGATCGCATCGACCACGTGCAGATTACGGCGGCGGAAACGGTAGGCGTCGAGCGGCGCGCGCGCTTCTACGAAAATACCGGCGCAGTACGCGACATGGTGCCGAATCACGTCTGCCAATTGCTGGCGATGACGGCCATGGAGGCGCCGAATTCGTTCAGCGCAGACGCTATCCGCAGCGAAAAGTCGAAGGTCATTGAAGCGGTCCGCATTTATCGCCCGGAAGAGGCGGGCGCGGCAGCGGTTCGCGGCCAATATGGGGCGGGCGCAGAGAATGGCAAACAGGTTCCCGGTTATCGCCAGGAACCCAACGTCGCGCCGGATTCCCGCGTCGAGACTTACGCCGCCATCAAACTCCTGATTGACAATTGGCGCTGGTCGGGAGTGCCGTTTTATATCCGCACCGGCAAACGCCTCTCGCACCGCAGGACGAGCATCGCCATTCACTTCAAGCAAACGCCTACGGCCCTGTTTCGCAACACCAAAGTGAATACGCCGCCGCCCAATTGGCTGCTGCTTTGGATCCAGCCCGACGAAGGCATTTCGCTTGAATTTGGGGCGAAGGTTCCCGGCCCTGTCGTGAAGCTGGGTGAGGTGCGGATGGATTTCAAATATGGCGACTACTTCGGCATGGCTCCGAATACGGGATACGAGACGCTGCTTTACGACGTGATGGTGGGAGACGCGACTCTGTTTCAGCGCGCCGACATGATCGAGGCCGGCTGGCGCGTGGTGCAGACGATTCTCGACCACTGGGGCGAAGAAGCTCCACGAGACTTCCCTAACTATGCCGCAGGCAGCGCCGGCCCGGCCGCCGCCGACGAGCTACTGGCCCGGGACGGCTGCGCCTGGCGTCCGGTGGATTGAGAAGAAGTTTTCAGTAGTCAGCTTGCAGCCATCAGCCAGCCGTAAGCTGATCGCTGCAAGCTGTAAGCTGAAAACTGTTAACTGACCGCTGTATGCTCTACACCGTCCGGTCCGAGTACGCCGATCCGCGCAGGTTTCGGCAGCGCAACAAGATCATTTATCGCTGCGCGCACTGGCCCATTTGGATTTGGGTGTTTTTTCTCGCTCCCGGGCCGCTCACCTTCGATCTGTTCGCTAGCGGCGGAGGCGGCGGCAATTTGATCTGGCTGGCGATGGTGCTCGCCGGCACCGGCGCCGCAGGTCTCTATGGCCAGCTCCCCGGAGTCGAGCCGCGGCCCTACATCCTTCGCTTCAGCGAGGACAAACCGAACCCGCTTTACCGGCGCGTCTGCTACACCTTTGCCTGGAACGCGCT
>JBOGMI010000038.1:0-8909 GCA_050746645.1 Bryobacteraceae bacterium
CCCGAGCAATATCCGCTTTCCGACCAATTTGAGAATGTCATTATTCTCAGTGACGAGTTCTACCGCGAGATTGTGGCGCACCCGATACCGGCAGATCTGGAAGCAGTCAAGGTGCTGGCGACGGCTCCCGCCGTGCTGGACCTGTTCATGTGGCTGTCCTATCGCTGTTTTGTAGCAAAGGGGAAAGAGGCCATTCCGCTGTTTGGGCCACGCGGCCTTGCGAACCAGATTGGCTCCATTGAATACGCACGGCCTCGCCGGTTTCGAGAAAAGCTCGCCGGCTGGTTGGAGTCAATCCGTGTGCTGTGGCCGGAGTGTCCGGCGAAGATCAGCAGTGATGGAATGGGCTTGGTTGTCGATCACGCTTACGCCGTCTTTGGTAATGACCGAGGAACTCTCGAGGGGGCCGCAAAGGGAGGGATGTCGTGAGGACAATATCCACACGAACCCGGCACGAGACGCAAGCTCCTGACGACCCGCGGCGGCCCGTCTGGCTAGAAGCCACTGAATCTTTTTACAAAAAGCTGAATCGAGTCGCAAAGCAATGCGAAGTCTCTCGTTATGACGCTCTGAGCAAAGGCCTCGATGCCCTGCTGAGGGAAACACAAATACGAAACTCGGCCTTGAACCGTAATGTTAAGAGCCCCGCCCAGTCGGAGGTGTTCCGGCGGACCATGGGGCAAGTCTCGCGGAACTATTGGACAACAGTTAGCCTGGAAGAGCGGCGCGAACGAGGGCGAAAGGGTGCTCGCGCTCGATGGAATCGGCAGTAACCAGTTGCAACGTCGGGTCTACAGGTTGCGATTCAACTGTACAGTTCGGATAATGGAACTGAAGAGTTCACTATGCAGTCAGCGAAGAACAGATCTATCGTCGTATCGGCGCTCACGGCTCGCACCGGCTTCGGCACCCTGCTGCGCCGTGTGGAAGAAGAGCAGCGCTCGCTTGTGATCGAGAAACGAGGCACGCCCACTGCGGTGCTGCTCAGTATCCGCGACTATGTACGCCTGGCGGCCCCAGAACCTGAAGTGCTCCGCGTCATTGGTGAAGAGTCGAAGCGCAAGGGCACGAATAAGCTCAGCTCACGGCGGATTGACCAGATCATCAAGACGGCCCGCGCTGAAAAGCGCAACCGCGGATGATCGCGCTCCGGCTGGTCGTCGATACCAACATCGTCGTCTCGGCCGCCCTCAAGCCGGAAGGCCTTCAGCGCACCGTTCTCCTGTTCGCGATCACCAAGCCGGCTCGGCTATACGTTACGGAGGAGATTATCGCGGAGTACCGTGATGTGCTCTCGCGCGCCGAACTAAAGATTCGCAAGGGGCTCCGTCAACAATTACTGCAGCTCATTCAAAACCGCGCACACTCTGTCAAACCATCGCACCCACTTCAGGTCACGGGCGACCCGGACGATAACAAGTTCTTGGAATGCGCGGACGCCGCCAGCGCCGACTACCTGATCACCGGCAACCAGCGGCATTTTCCGAAATTCTGGAAGAAAACCAAGATGATCACCTCACGGGAGTTCACCGATGTTATAGCGCCGCATCTGGTTCGATGAATGTGCGTATACCGAGATCGGGAGCAGATGATGCCGCGGCTCCTGATGCAGCAGTGATTCCAGGAACCCGAATTGAATTTGCCAGTTTCCGACAGCGCGCTGTTTGGGCGAGTCAACGCCAACGAAGCCGAGTATTGTTTCTGGGTGGCCCATCGTCAACTTGGATTCGTAAACGCCGTTACGGCGGATCTTCGACAGCGACTCGCCCAATTTTCCGGTTTGCTCGTAAGCAATTAGCTGGTTTCTAAGACTCCTGGCAGAAATCTCGGAAGCCGGTGCGCTACACCGTAGCGGCCGGTCCGAACCAGGTGGTGAGTGCCTCGGCGACGCGCGGCTGGGCCGGGTCTCCCACCCATGCCACATATCCGTCGGGCCGCACCAACACGGCGATGGGAGCAGTGACTGCCCCGAGTGCCGGAAGCTCCCAAGTACCCAAATATTTGGCGTCGACCAATTGAACGCGATCTGCCCACGGCGTGATGTCGAAGCCGCCCGGCTCACCGAAGTTGAGGAGCACCGGGCGGGCATTGTGCAGCAGCGTAAATACCCGCAGCGGGCCGCCGGCGGTGACCAGGTCGAGATCGGGCATGCGGCGACCGAGCAGCGGGTGCCCTTCGCCGAAGTCGTAATGAACGTCCAGACCCGACATCATCGCGAAGTATTGTTTGCGAAGCGCGCCCATCTGCATCAGCTCGGACATCATCCCGCGCAACGCTTCGGCACGATGGTCACCGCACTCGACCGCGGTGAGCGCCATGGTGTTGCGCAACACACGGGCACCGACTGGGTGCCGCTCGGAATGGTAGGTCTCCAGGAGACTCTCCGGTGATGTCCCGTGGGCCACCTGGGCGAGCTTCCATCCCAGATTCACCGCATCCTGAACCCCGATGTTAAGTCCCTGTCCACCGACCGGCGAATGCACGTGCGCCGCATCTCCGGCCAGCAGCACGCGTCTCTCCCGGTAGGATGCTGCCTGGCGCGTCGTATCGGTAAATCTGGAGATATAAGTGGCGCTGCGAAGACTATAATCCGTTCCGTAGACAGCGATCAGCGCCTCGCGGACGTCGCATAAACTCGGCTCGCTGCCCCGGCCGATGCGCTGTTCGTTCAACACGGCGCGCGCGTGATTGCGGTCTTCGAGTTTGGCGATAGCATTGATGCCCTTCTCACCGCGGCGGATGCCCCACTCCGGCTCTTCGGCCGTCTCGATCTCGGCAATCAAGTAGCTGGTTGTCGAATCCCACCCTGGAAAGTCGATACCTGCTTTCTTGCGGATCACGCTGCGACCCCCGTCGCATCCGACGAGATACTTCGCGCGCAGCGATCGGCCGTCGGACAGTTGGACGTCGACACCGGTGTCGTCCTGGGTGAGGCCCGTGACTTCACGTCCGCGATAGATCGGCACACCCAGTTCGCCGGCCCAGTCGGCCAGGATGCGCTCTATGCGGGTCTGCCAGAGCGCGAGAAAGTAGTTGTGGCGAGTCGGCAGGTCGCTGATGTCGAGAGTCTTACCCGCGAAGGGTGCGCACCGAATCACCTGGCCCTGCGCAATGAAGCGATCGGCGATTCCACGCTGATCGAACACCTCGATCGTACGTATGTGCAGCCCGCCGGCGCGCAAGCCGGCGAGGTCCTGGCTTTCGCGCCGCTCGACGATGGCGACGTCGACTCGCGCCAAGGCCAATTCGCCCGCCAACATCAGCCCGGTCGGACCTCCACCGACGATCACCACTGCATGCTCGGTCATGGCTGTACTCCGGCCGGCATCATGCCCGTCGCGACTGGGGCATCACACTCCTCGGCCGCCGCGCGGAATGCCTTCAACTGCAACGCGAGTTTCAGCATTTCCTTGACCTCCTCGCGCTGCCCATACGTAGCCGACAAGTGTTCATTTCATGTCTCTCATTTCATGTCTCTCATTTCCGTAGGTTTTGACTTCGGTTGACCATTATGCGGCACGACCCGGGTCTTGCGGCAAGGCCCCCGTTTCGCGATATCCTGAAATTGGAGAGAAGCTGAGGCTCTTCTTTCGCTCTTCCGCTCTAAAGCAACAACCCTCTACGAAGCAGCGTCGGGGCAGGGGTTGCGCTCGAGGTTATCCAGGACAGGTCCTTGTGTCGTTTGCAAATCTTTGCTGACTCGGTGCTAGTCGCCACGGGTTCGCGATCCTGAAGAATAAACTCCGAGTTGCGTCAAAGCTGACGCACAAACCGGAAATTAGCGGATCGAGACCGACTTGTGGGGTAGCCGGTAGCCCGCTCGTGGGCTGCGCCGGGCGCTTCGACCGGCATCTTCAATTCCTGCCAGGAGCCATTCAGGCCAGGCAAACAGTTGTATCGTAAGGGGTGCCATGACCCGTCGAACATTGTTTCAGGCATCGCTCGCGGCGTTTGCCGACCTGAAGCTGCTGGCCAATCCCCGGCCGCAATCACCTTCCCAACGAACTAGCGTCGAGAACAACGCCAGTAATGCGACCTTCTCGAATGGAATGGTCGCTATCGTCTGCGATAAGCGTTCCGGCCTCGCGAATTACTCGTGGAGCGGATCGCAAAAAGTGAAAAACGCGTATAGCAGCGTGAAGCTGGGCGAAATCGTGAAGACGACCGATTACACGCGCCACGATTACGAAGGGCATGCCATTCCGGTACACGATAGCCTCGGGCGCGGTCTCCGATTTACGATGGCCCATACCGCAGAGAATCGGCCCGGCCTGTTTCAACACTTCACGCTCTACGAAGGGAAACCATTTTTTCTGATCCAGGTTGAGATTCGCGGCGCGCAACCGCTGCACACGAACTATATGTCGCCGATCGGTGTGGAATCCACGGGCGGTGTCGACATCGGAACATCAGGACAAACCCGCGCTCTTCGTGTGCCGTTCGACAATGACATGTGGATCCGATACGACTCCATGGACATCAGCCGATCAGGTTCCGGCATAGGTTCCGAAGTCACCGCGGTCTACGATAACGCCAGCCGCAACGGGCTGGTCTTCGGCTCGGTAACTCATAACCAATGGAAAACCGGCATTCAGTTCACTGCTGTTGGAGGACGGCTCGATAAATTTGAGATCTACGGCGGCATGGCATTAGAAACCTACCAGCCACCCGCCGAAGCCATGAAATCCGCCTCGGGACGCACGACTTTGACACGCGATTCGTTACCACACGGAGAGATTAGCGGCGAAAGTATCTATTCACCGGTCGTTTTTGCAGGCTTCTTCGAAGATTGGCGCAACGGGCTTGAAGAATATGGGCGCGCCAACGCGAACTTCCGGCCGCCGCTTCGCTGGAATCACGGCATTCCGTTCGGCTGGAATAGCTTTGCGGCCGTTGCGGGCCGGCTCAGCTATTCGGAGTACCTCGGCGCGGCCGATTTCATCGCCCGAAAACTTGCTCCCAAGGGCTTCAACAGCGATCATGTCCTCTATATGAATTTGGATGGAGGCTGGGGACGCGCTTTAGATCCTGCCGAAGTTAAGGATGCCATCGACATTCTCAGAAATCTCGGCCAAAACCAGATCGATTACCGTGCCGGCGCCTACATGGCGCCATTCGCCTACTTTCATCCCCGCCAAAAGCGAGGACATGAAGATCCCCTGAATAACTTCGTCGAAGGAACCGATCTGAAGTATCGCTACCGAGACATTCTTCTGAAGAAACCGGACGGCTCGCCGCTGCCCACCCTTGACGGAAGCCATCCGCTCGACCCGACGCATCCAGGAACAAAGACGCGGATCCGCACTTACATTAGCACGATGAAGGAACTGGGGTTCACTTACCTGAAGATCGATTTTCTCACGCATGGCGCGCTCGAGGGCGCGCACTGGGATCGATCAATCAAGACCGGCATCGAAGCCTATAACCAGGGCATGCAATACATCCTCGACCAGGTAGCGGGCGAAATGTTCATCAGTTTGTCGATCGCTCCTATTTTTCCCGGCGGCTATGGACATGCGCGCCGCATCTCCTGCGACACAATGGGGCACATCAGCTTGCCTCCGGACGCGTATCCGCAGCAAACTACCGAATACATGCTCAACTCGATTACCTACGGTTGGTGGACGAGCCCGTCGATCTACATCGCCGATCCCGATCAGTTGCCTATCGGCACGGGTGCATCCATCCATGGAGCAAGGAACCTGAATGAAGCGCGCAGCCGCTTTCTCTCCGCCATCGTTTCCGGCGGCCAGATTCTAGACAGCAGCGGTTATCTGAACGATCCGCAAGCCCGGGAACTCGCCCCGCAGGTTTATACAAACCCCCGCATGAACGCTCTCGCGGGAGGCAAGCCCTTCCGGCCTCTTGAAGGAAATACCGGAGACCGCGCCGCGGATGTTTTTGTCCGCGAAAACAACGGAACTTACTATGTCGCCATTTTCAACTTCAGCTTCGACGCGCCAGCGATTAAGCAAATCCCGATAGACCGGATTGCCCGCCCGCTCAGCCAGCGGGGCAGCGTCGGGATCACCGATGTTTGGACGAATCGCTCGCTCGGGCGCAGTTCCGGAACCTTGCGGGTTTCAATCGGCCCGGCTGAATCGAAACTGCTGCGGCTCGACTAAACGTTTGCCTATCTAAATGATGAATCGACCTCAGTGCTTCGGTCTGCAAAGGCCCAGCATAACGATGCCATGCGCGCCAATCATTACGGTGTGGGGATCGTGAATCTTGACGCTGTTCGTTTCGCCAGACCCGAAAGCGCTGAACCCAGAGAACAAGGGCGCGATTCGCCGTGCCTTCGCGCGGCATCCAAACCTGAGTCTCCAACCGAACCTCTTGATTCTACGGGAACCGCGGCTCCCGCGCGGTGGCGCATCTGCGGGAAGACCATGGAATTCGATGGGTACCCGTCCGACAGCGGCACACATACCATTTCCTGTGTAATCCGCTACGCAACCAAGGAGATAATTCCAAAGGAGGTAAGGATAGAAGTGAAGCACTACAAACTCCTGCTTCTCGCGATGGCAGTCTCGGGCTTAGTTGTTACTGCCCAAGCTCAAACCGGCCAAGCCTGCGGGAATCTTAAAGGCCTCAAAATAGCCGGTGTCGAGATCACGAACGCGATCAGCGTTCCAGCCGGTGCACGGGTCCCGCCGTCGTATCCGAGCTACTCGGGCCGCCTGCCAGCACACTGCCGCGTGGAAGGCGTGATTCATCCTCGTAAGGGAGGTGGAGGTGAGGAGTTCGGAATCGGGTTCGCGCTGGCTTTGCCTCCGCCGACAAACTGGAACGGCGACTTCATGATGCAGGGTGGAGGCGGCGGGGACGGCATCCTCAACTATCCAGTGGGGGCTTCCTATGCCGGCGACAAGCCCGGGCTCGACCGCGGATTCGCCGTAGCCAGCACGGATTCGGGGCATAAATCAAAGAGCGGCCCGTTCGATTTCTCCTTCGTGCGCGACCAGCAGGCGTATCTCGATTTCGCCTACCTTGCCAATGCCGAGGTGGCAGGCGTAGCGAAGCGGATTATTCACACATACTACGCGAAGGCCGAGGCACACTCCTACTTCGTCGGCTGTTCAACGGGCGGACGCGAAGGCATGATCCTATCGCAGCGCTATCCGGGTGTGTTCAACGGCATCGTGGTCGGCGATCCGGCAATGCGCACGGGGTTCTCCAATCTGGCTATCTCACAATGGATTCCGGTCGCATACAACGCGGCCGCGCCTAAGGATGCTTTGGGTAAGCCGGAGATCGGAAACTTGCTGACGCCTGACCAACGCAAGCTCTTCATGGACTCGCTTATGAAGACGTGCGACGGATTGGATGGAGTCGTGGACGGCATGATTTTCAATCCTCTCGGATGCCATTTCGATCCCGATGTGCTTTCCTGCAAGCCGGGCCAGACCAAAGGATGCATCGCGCCAAGGGCGATTGCGGCCATCAAGAAGGCGTTTGGCGGGCCCAAGCTTCCCGATGGCACGCAGGTATACCCCGGCTTTCCGTATGATTCAGGCATCACGGCGACGACCGGGATTCCGGGCCTGCTGGCCTTGAGCTCCCGCGGCCTCTTCGGTCCGTATCCGGCCGCGACGACGATTGATGTGGCCAAGCTGGCACTGCACGCTTCCCAACCGCTCGTCGATTCGACGGCGACGAATCTTTCCACGTTTTCCGCCGATGGCGGCAAGCTCATTTTCTTTCACGGCGACAGCGACCCGTGGTTTTCGCCACTCGATACCCTCAATTACTACAAATCCATGGCGGCGGCCAATGGCGGCTTGGCGCGAGTAGAAGGATGGAGCCGGTTGTTTCTGGTGCCTGGAATGAGCCACTGCGCCGGCGGACCATCGCTTGACCATTTCGATATGCTCACCGCAATCGTGAATTGGGTCCAGAAGGGGGTTGCTCCGAATTCGGTGATCGCCACCGGGCGAGCATTTCCGGGACGAAGCCGTCCGCTCTGCGCCTATCCCAAACATGCTCAATACAAGGGCAGCGGGAATTCTGAAAAGGCCGGCAACTTCATCTGCGAAACCGGAGACTCGAACTAATTGGGCTTAAACGCAACACGGTTCACATTCGTGGTTGGCCGAGCGCTCTTAGGTGCATAGGGCCTCTCCCGCATCGCCGCACCTCAGATCGATTGGAAACAGAATGAGGTGCAACGTGTGTGACACAAGGCATTCGCAAAAGTTGTAGGCGTCGCATCAGGCCGAGTCAAATCGGACATGCGTTATTTCAGATCGACACTTGCGGACTGGATGGCATTGGCGACGCCGTCCCTTGTATGTTTGTTCAGCGTCTGTGAGCGGTGGCGATCGCGTTCCGAGAGAATCGTGGGTAACCTTCGGCAGATTTGCCACTGCAAGCTGCGCTGAGAATGCCAGCGTAGGGGGAAGGGTATTCCGTAACGAAGACGCCGCCAGTCAATAGGTTACGTTCAATCCGAGAATGCGATTACTGCGTTAAGGCGACAGCGGCTAACGGAAAAATGCTGCCAAGTCATTGAAAACATGGAGCGGGAGACGGGGATCGAACCCGCGACGTCCAGCTTGGAAAATTAGGCAATCGTTTGTTTTTAAATAACATAGACGCGCGCGGCGTTGATTCGGGACATCAAAAACGCCAGCAAAACACAAGCCCATTTTCAAAGCTATCTTAATGGAGGGTAAATGGAGGGTGTAAGGTAAACGCGATACCCGAACTGTCGTTCTCGGAAATTGAAAAGGAAGAGACGCAAATTTGGGTTGTTTCAGCCAAGCCGATTTGCGGACACCAAGTGCTGCGGTTGAATAACAGTTCGTTCAAATCGCGCTGTTGGGGGGATTTTGGACGGATCAGGTGAGGCAAGTGAAGCAATCCGAGAGGCGATGTGATCCGATCTGATGCCCCGTGACGACTCT
>JBOGMI010000039.1:0-1402 GCA_050746645.1 Bryobacteraceae bacterium
GATTTGTTTGGCAGTTGCCATAGTGGTGTGTCCAGCTTTTAGCCTTTAGCTGTTAGCTCTTAGCTAAAGTGCGGGGCGGGCGGGCGGGATGAGAGGTGCCGAAGCTGTAAGGTGCTGGATCTAAAGGCAAAATAATTTGGAGGCTCGCCGATATTTAAAGCACCCTTTCCTCAGTACTATGGAAAGCAATGGAATATCAGCACAGCAGAGTGAGGGAAACCTGGCGCACCAAGCCGCTCGCGCTTTTGGCGGCCGTACTTGCCATCGGCGGCGCGGTGGCGGCTTCCGCCGCATACGCGAACGCCGCGCCTGCGCTGACCGAGCCGATCCTGAGTTACATCAAGCAGACCTGGACTGTCTTGACACGCTCGACCAAAGACCTGCCGAAAGCGGCAGTGGATCCGAAATTTAAGCCCGAAGCCGATGGCCGATGGCCGGTCTACATTCCCGCGAGCGACCATTTCCATGCCGTCGTCAATCATCTGCGCGCCGAGATTCCTCCCGCCGGATTTAAGACTATCGACTTGCGCCGGCTGCCCACCGGAGCGCTGACCGTGAAGCAGCAGGGCCTGCTTTATCTGCCTTACCCATATGTGGTTCCCGGCGGGCGCTTCAACGAAATGTACGGCTGGGACAGTTTTTTCATTCAAGTCGGCCTGTTGCGGGATGGAGAGTTGCAGCTTGCCAAGGATATGGCGAACAATTTTCTCTACGAAGTTCGCAATTACGGCAAAGTACTGAACGCAAACCGAACGTATTATCTGACGCGCTCGCAGCCTCCTTTTTTGACCGAGATGGTCCTGAATGTCTACGGCAAAACGCACGACAAGAAATGGCTGGAACAGGCGCTGCCGGAAGTTGAGAAGTATGACCGCTTTTGGACGGTGAAGCCGCACCTGACGCCCGAAACCGGACTTTCGCGCTATTTTGATCTCGGACAAGGCCCGGCGCCCGAATCGGTCTCCGCTGAGCGCAATGCGAAGGGCCAAACGCAGTATGAGCGTGTCAAACAGTACTTCCGCACGCACAAAGTCAGCGCTTACGATGTAAGTCAATATTACAACCGGAAAACAGACAGGCTCACGCCGCTGTTTTACAAAGGAGACCGCTCGATGCGCGAATCGGGCTTCGATCCTTCCAACCGCTTTGGCCCGTTTAATACCGACATCATTCATTACGACCCCGTCTGCCTCAATTCCCTGCTCTACCGGATGGAGAAACAGACAGCGGAGATTCTGCGCATTCTCGGGCGCGACACCGAAGCGGCGGGCTGGGATGCACAAGCCAAGCAACGCGCCACACGGATCAACCGGCTGATGTGGGACCCGAAGGATGGTCTCTATTACGACTACGATTTTGTTACCCGGAAGCGGCGGCATTACCCGTTTCTGACGACGTTTTA
>JBOGMI010000040.1:0-4392 GCA_050746645.1 Bryobacteraceae bacterium
TCTGTTGAATCGTGTGCGTCAATTCATGCGCGAGTAAGCGGCGCCCCTCCGTAGTAGACGGCACATACCGGCCGGCCCCGAAAACTACATCGCTGCCCACCGTGTACGCAAGCGCGTTGACAGCCTTCGCCGAAGTAGCGGCCTCGGGATCCGAGTGAATTCGAACCTTACTGAAATCGAAACCGAATCTCGACTCCATATAGATGCGCGTTTCGGGATCGAGCGGCCGGCCGGCGGAGCGTGGCAACACATCCCGCGATACGATGCCATCTGACGCGTCCGAGCTGTTATCGGCCGCTTTCCGCTGAATCGCGGCAGGCTCTTCCTTCTTCTTGCTCTCAGCACCCGGTACAGACGAAAGCGGCTTCAGGCCCAGCTTGTTATCGAGCGTCTCACCGGGCCCGCCGATTGCCGGAGCGGAAGTACCCGGGACAAGCGGTCTGGATCCGAAGCCCGGCAACGAGCCGAAGCGGCTATTGACATAGTCCTGCATCGCCTTCTGTTCCGCTTTTTGTTCCAAGTCCTCCTTCGATCCCGGCGTGTATGTCATGCCCGCGCGAAACTTCTCCTGCTCCGCGGCCATGCGCGCCGTCTCCGCCCGATAACGTTCCGAGGCGGTTTCCTTCGGTTTTTTCTCTTTGCCCTTGGGCGAATAGCTAAAGGTGATGGCGGCCTTGGTCGGATGATTGACCGGGCCCTCGTACGTAATCTTCACCGATAGTCCGGGTTTGATGCTGTCCAGGGGGATCTCAGGGATTTCTGCCGGCAGCGGGGTGTGGGTGGCCGCCAGTGCGGAGACAACGCCCACCGCTGCGGCTCCGGCGATGATCTTCCCCGGCAAAGTATGGATAAAGCTCTCTGCGCCTTTGACCAAAGCATCCTGCTTGGCGGCGTCGGTGAGCTTCTTGCCTGCATCCGTCTTGAGGAAAGCCTCGCCGATTTTCTTCGCGGCTTCGTCGTAGTTGTTAGGCTTGGGCGCAGGCCGATCCAGCGAGCCGCTTCCCGGAGCTTGCCGCTGCACCGTTGCAAGCTTCATGTTCGAAATGGACCATGAGGGCGTGCGGCGTCCGCTCATGACAGCCGCAGCCACGCGGTCGGCTTCCTGCTCGTAGGCGTCATTCGGTCCGCCAACGCGCAACGTGTCGGACATGGGCCTGCTCACGCTCCGCGTAAACGAAGCCGAAAGCGGTTTCTCCCTTGGAGCGTACGTCATGGCTTCAACCCTCGCACCACCGCGCGTGCCACCTGCTTGCCGAAACTGCTTACGCCCGCCGTGCCTGCCTGCAGTGGCATGCGTCCCAGCTTCAGCACGGGCGTGCGATGCGAACGCGCCCAGTCGCTGCGTGACGTAGCATCCGCCAGGCCCTGCGACAACTGCGACTGCAAGGCTTCCGTGAGCGCCTTGCCTTCGAGATGCCCGAAGCCGTGCAATACCAGCCGGTCGATCTGGACGCGAATGCGGCTCACACCCACCCCCGAGTCTCGGCGCCGGATAGGGGACGCTCGATCTTTTGCGCTTCGAGCTTAGCCGCCTCGGCCAAGTTCGTCATGCTGACCGGCGTGCCTGCCTCTGCCGCGAGGAACGCCGCATTCAGCGCGATGTTGCGGATGTTGCCGCCGGTCACGTTAAGCTGCGCAAGCTTTTTCGGGTCGAGCCCGTCGGTCGGCGTCGCCGCCGGAAATACCTTGCGCCAGATGGCCTCGCGCTGCACCGCGTCCGGGAAGGGGAAGTTGATCGTGAAGCGCAGCCGCCGCTGGAACGCGGTGTCCATCGACGATTTGAGGTTGGTGGTCAGGATCGCGAGTCCCTGGTATGCCTCCATGCGCTGCAACAGGTAACCGATTTCGATGTTCGCGTAACGATCGTGACTGTCGCGCACCTCGCTGCGCCTGCCGAAGAGCGCGTCGGCCTCATCGAAGAGCAGCAGCACGCCGCCCTCTTCGGCGCCGTCGAAGACCTGCTTGAGGTTCTTCTCCGTCTCGCCGATGTACTTGCTCACCACCGCCGAGAGATCGATACGATAGAGGTCCAGCCGCAGCTCACGCGCGAGCACCTCGGCGGCCATCGTTTTGCCGGTACCGCTGACACCCGTGAACAATGCGCTCACCCCCAGCCCGCGCCGGCCTTTTTCGGCGAATCCCCAGGTTTCATAAACCTTCATGCGATGACGCACCTGCGCGGCGAGTTGGCGCATCGTGTTCTTCTGCAGATCGGGGAGAATCAAATCGTCCCAGGTGGCGCACGGCACGATTCGCTGTGCCAGGTCTTCGAGCTTCGGACGGGCTAGCGAGCGGCATGCATCCCACACCTCGCCGGCCGCGATCGGTCCTTCCTGCAACGACAGCAGGTAGCCGGTCGAAGAGATCAGCCGCGCACTGAGCCGAAACTGCTCCGAGAGGTCATCCAGCGTGCCATTCAGCGATTCGGCAGCCGCTGCCAGGGCGTTGCGCCAAAGTTGCTTCTGCTCAACCGGCCCGGGCTTATTCGCGTCGAAGCGAACGAACGTGCGCGTCAATCCAGTAGGCTCGCGCGTAGCGAGGAAGACAAGTCCACGCAGTCGCTCTACCAGATGACTCGCTGAAGCGGACATTCCCGCAGATCCAGCCTGCACCAGTAATGCGTCCGGAAGCAGCAGCGACTCGCGCTCCAGCAGAAAGACGAACTGATCCAACTCCGGCCCGATAGGCGGTAGTTCTTCGGCCTTCACGACGAGGAGCTGTCTTCCCAGTTCATGCGCAGTAAACGTCGCAATGTCTTCGTGCCCGAGCGGGTCGTCACCGCAGAAGTGGACGAGTGGAGCAAATTGTGCATAGCCACGAAGCAGGTGTGTGGCGCGTTCGGCCACGGCGCGCTGCTCCTCGGCGATCCACTCCGGATAAGGGCTATAGCGAACCAGCGATTCCAACCGCGGATCCGGTAGATTGCCTCCGGCCAGGTAGTGCAGTATGCGCTCGTCGATGCGCAACGGCGCGGAAGTCAGGTTGTTCGCCGGTTGCACCTCGAGCATGCGAAAGCGGCGTAGCGGACGCGCCGGCGTTATCGCATCCCAGTGCGAGTCGGGCAGCAGCGCCATGGCGGGGCCAAAGGCCACGTAGGCCTTCTGCGGATTGCCCTGCGCCTCGGCGCAAGCCTCCGCCAGGCGCGAGTCCATCTCCACGCCCGCGCACAGCAGCAGGAGCTGACGCTCGAAGCCGGTCAGCGCGAATAGCTCCGAAAGCAGATCGATGGCAGGCGGCGGCTGCATCTGCGAACGCAGCTCCCCGGCGCGTTTCTCCAGCTCCGCCGCCTCCGCTTCGCCGCGTTGCCCGCGGTCGGAGAAGAGCTGGCGCAGGCGCGCAAACTCGGCGCTCAGGTAAGCCTGGTTCTGCTCAGGCCAGGAGGTCGTGTTGGCTGCCGTGTTGTCCATCACACCACCTGTACCTGCGGGCCGGTGAACGACGGTGGCGTCGCGGTGCGGTCCACGATCCGGCTCTCAATGCCATCGACGCGAATCCGCGCTCGCACCAGGCCGCCGGTAGCTTGAAGATTGGTATAGGTGAACGACGGCGAATTCGTCGGCGTCGTGAAGGTGTTTGCGACGGCGAGTTGATCGCCGATGATGAGGAATACCTCCTGGCCCGGTCGCAGGAACGGCGAACACGGCACCGTCACGGTCGTGTGGCCGGAGGCGATCGGCCCCCCTGGCACCCAGGTGTCGATGCTCGGCCGGATAGCGAAGGGCAGGCTGTTAGTCACAGTCGGGCCTGCGGCAAGCGGCACCTGCACGGAGAGGTCGTAAATGCCGGCGGCCAATTCGCCAGGAATATTTAGGTTGGGCGGTTTGAACGGGAGCGAGGTGTTCGCCGCTGGAGACAGCAGCGGCTGCGTCTGCTGAATGCCGCGCAGCGAGTTGTTCAGCACCACGCCGGTCGCGTTCAGCAGATGGCTGCCGGTTACAGTGACGGGATCGCCCAAAGCCGCCGCTGGCTGTCCGCCGGGTGGAATGACCGCAATGATGTTGGGAAACGGAGTGAGGTCCGGCTCCACGGTGATTTGCCGCAGCAGCACCGGTAGCGGCGCAACCGACGGATTCTGCGGCTCAATCAAGACTACCGAAACTTGAAACGGAAACGTCGGCCGATAGTCAGCCTTCAACGCCGTCCATAGCCACGCCATCTCCTCGCGGCCGAGCGTTGAAGGCGTGATCTTCAGCATCTCGATCTGATCGGCAAGACCAGCCGCGCCCAACGACGTCGAGAGTGGATTGGTGGGATCGTTGGCCGGCAACTGGGAAATGGCATAGCCGATATCGTGACGCGTGAGCACAGGATTCTCGTGCAGCATCAGCAGAGCGAAGCCCAGCAACGCTTCCGCCTGCGAGTCCTCCGAGCCGTATGCAGTCAGCAGGTAAT
>JBOGMI010000041.1:0-2538 GCA_050746645.1 Bryobacteraceae bacterium
AGCGAATGCCGATGGAGGATCTCATGGATCGTCTTCTGACTCAGACCGCTCATGTCAGTTCTCCCGCCAGTGCCGCGCTCAAGTCCGCCACCGTTCGGGCGTCGCGCGAGAGCCGCTCGAACCCACCTCGCAGCAAGGGACCGTCCCCTTGCGACAACTCGGCGCGTCCCGAGTGGCGCAGCCAGTTCTCCATCCGCGCCAGGCCCTCCAAGAGCGAGGCCAAGCGGCGGCCGGCGCGGTTGCCCGCCACGCTCAGCCGCGGGTCGTAACCGCGGGCCAGACCGCCGCTGGCTTCACGCGCCGCCTGCCGCGGCTTGAGCAGCACAAAGTCGAGCTGCTCGCGCGTCGTGCAGCCCAGGAGGAGATCCACGACTTGCTTGACTTCCAGGGCCGAAAGGTCGTCGCGGCGAATCGCAACCAGCAGTTGTTCCTGGTTGCCCGCGGGCAACCGTGCCAATTGGCGGGCCATCGAAGGGCTGAGCAGCCCCAGGCCGAGGTCTTGCTGCGCCGACGCGCAAAGCTTCTCCAGCAAGGCCAACCGCCGGCTGATCCAGCTCTTGTTGTGTCCCAGCAATTGGGCGGCCTCGAATTGCGTCAGGCCGTCTTCGCGCACCAGGGAGCAGACGATCCACGCTTCTTCCAGCAGTTGGACGCGGCGGCTCAACTGATTCAGACCATACATGGCCGCTTTCGCGGTCCGCGCGTCGGCCTCGATCAGACGCGCGCCGAGCGTCGTCAGGCCGGACACCTGCCGCGCGGCTTCCAAACGCTTGAAGCCGTCGATCAGCACCCAGACCCCGGCCGTCGGCCAGACCACCAGCGGCGAAATCTGGCCATAGCGGCGCAGGGACTGGATCATGGCCTGGCGCGCTTCCGCCGTGGCTTGCAGACGCAAGCCGGCGTAACGCTCATCGAATTCGTCGAGGGCCAACTCCCTTGCAGGACTCGGGTCGGACATGGCAGCACTCCCCAGAAAAAGAAAAAGCCTCTTCCCCATCCCTTCTTGGAACCCGTCCCGTTCGGCCTTCCTGGCGGCGGTGCGTGAACGATAAGGATGGAACGGAGAAGGCGGCAATATGGGGCGCTTAAGGTCGGAGCTTGGGGGCCGGGCGGCGGTCCCGGCGCGCCGGGAGGGCCGGCCTCAAACAGCGCTGCCGCCAGCGCGCTTCGCGCTCGAGCACGCGGCGTAAGGCTTGGCGGCACAAGAAGCTGCAAAACTTCTGCAGTGGCGAGCGGCGGGTGCGGCGGAAGCGCTCGTAGCAGCCCGGCCGGGAGCAGCAAAATTCTTCGCCGGCCGGGCCCTTGTGATAGCCCTCGGCCGCTGGACAAGCCGATTCTTGGCGATGGCGGGCTTGCTCCCGCCAGCGTCGCGACTGTTCGCGTCGTCGGCAGCGGCCCTCCTCGCTGGCGCGATACCGCTGATTGGCCTGCCACTGCGACCAGCGACGGGCCGCTTGGACACACGCTTCGCTGCAATAGCGCGAAAGGGGATGGCGCGGTTGAAAGGGCCGCTCACAGCCTTTCAACAGGCAGCGGCGCTGGCGGCAGCATGCCGCGGAAGCTTGCTCAGGCGAACAACAGGGGTATTCTAAAGGCGGGCCCAAGGGAGGGATAACTCCCGAAGGTCAAGCCTCGGCGCGAAGCATCTAACTTCGTACCGAGGCGTTCTTATGCGCCGTGGTCTCCTACTCGCGGCCCGATGGATCAAAAGCAGCGTACCACTGCTTCCAACCATCGGCCACGGACCCGCAACCTGCCCGACGCGCCACCCGCCTGGCCCACACTGGCCGCCATCGACTCATCGCGGCCCTGGCCCGTTGAAGGTGTCAAGGTGGTCCCCTCATCCGCCGCCACCGACACCCGCCGTTGCCGAACGGCCGCCCTGCTCTTGCAGTTCGGCCAGCTTGGCTTGCGCCTCTTTGATCCCGGCGACAAGCTCCGTTGGGTTGCCGAACTTCTTCCCAAGGCCACTTTCCAGGCCGCCGACATCGACCGGCACGGACAGACGGAGCTTGGCGAAAGCCGCCCGCATCTTGGATTCGACGTTGGCGATCCCCTCCTCAACATCGAACTTGAGGCGGAGCGGCGTGCGATTGAGGTCCGTGTTTAGTTTCGCGAGCCCCAACAAATCGGTCAGATTCGTGTTCTTACCTTTTAGCGCGGAACTGGTAATCGTCCTGAGCGCCTCGGCGCGCTTGACGGCTTGCGCTTTGAGTTTGTCGTCGGACAGTAATTTGCCGTGTTCGTCGAGGGGCGAACTATTCTCGCTGAGAGTCTTGACCGCGCCCCTAACGTCGCCCAGAATCTTCTGCTGTATAACCCGCTGCTTCTCCAGACCGGCATTCTGATGCGAGCGGATAGCCTGCAATTGCTTCTCTGCGTCAATCTGCGCCATCGTAACCGAGGTCAAGGCTTCCATCGACGCGCGCTGTTGGAAGAGGTTGCCGCTGGCCTTGCTATTCTCGATTGCCCCCGGTCCTACTTTCTGCGCACGGCCGAAGTTAGCAAGCGCCTCTTGTTGCTGGTCTGGCGTGCGGG
>JBOGMI010000042.1:0-8651 GCA_050746645.1 Bryobacteraceae bacterium
ACCTCTTCGGAATGGCCCAATCCGTAAACCGCGGCGGTGTCGATCCAATTCATGCCCGCATCGAGCGCCGCCCGAATCGCCGCAATGGAATCGGCATCGTTCTGCTGGCCCCAGGAAAACTGCCAGCCCGCACCGCCCATGGCCCAAGCGCCCACCCCGATGGGTGTAATCTCCAGATCGCTGTTGCCGAGTTTTCTGCGTTCGCTCATACTTTCGTAAGGTAGCGCAGGCGGTTACTTGCCCCGCACGGCAACCAGGCGCGGCGGCCGATGGGCAGCGGCCGGCAGCAGCACCGGACCGGAATGTCCCGGCCGGCAGCGTGGCACCAGCGAACCGCGGTAAAAGCTAAGACCGTAAAGCCAGTCGCGATTGATCCCGTCCTCGCAGACCTGCCCCGAAATACCGGCCATTTGCATTTGACGCCACAATCCGCGGGCCGAGACGCTGCGGTCCAAGACCGGGAATGTGGCGGTCTTCAAATAAAGGCCGGCCGCCACGACGCAAAGCACCAGCAGCACCCCTGCGCGAGTCCGATGGGCAAAAAGCGCCACCAGGATGGGCACGCAGATATAGAAAAGTTCGGTGGGCGTTGTCCCGGAAACCGAAGCGAACGAGATATGGCCGGCCAAAAGCGACTGAGGCAGCATCGGCGCCAGCAGCGGAACCGCGGCGATCAAGCAGGCGCAAGGCAGCAGCCAGCGGCGGCTGGTCTCGGCGATAGTGCGCTTATCGAATTGTGCCCCGATCAGCGCAAAAAGGCTCGGCAGCAGCGGGAGCAGATAGCCGGGCAGCTTGTTCAGCGCGATGGAAAACAGCACGAATCCGAAACAGAAAATGGCGGCCAGGAATCGCCGGCGGCCATCCCAAGGCGTGGCGCGCCGGGCGAGCAAACCCGCCAGAGGTGTCCAGGGGAACAACGCGAACAGCAGGACGGGGAAATAGTAGTACCACGGCTGCACATGCTGCAGCACGGGCGAATAGAGACGCTCGATGTGCTGCTTCCAGAAAAACTGCTTCAGAAAAGCTTCGCCGTTGGCCTGATAAACCGCAACGTACCAGGGCAGCGCGATCACGAGAAACGCAACCACAGCGGCCCACCATTGCCGCCAGTAGCGCCGCAGAAACCATAGGAACGGGACAGCCAAAGCGATCGGCACCAAGCCTTTCGCCAAAGCGGCGAGACCTAGGAGCGCGCCGATCGCGGCCAAACGCCAGGCCATCCGCGCGGTAGCGGGCTGCGCGCGCAGAAGCGGCAGGGCGGCAAAAATAGCCAGCGAAAAGCACGCGGCCATCGGAAGGTCGGTGAGGCAAAGATCGCTATAGGCAAGCCAGCCTGCGGAAGTAGCCAGCAGGACGGTGGAAACCGCCGCCGCGCGGGAGCCGAATTCGCGCCGCAGCAGAAGATAGGCGAGGGCCAGATAAAGCAAGCTGAAGAGCGCGACTGGCAGTCTGGCGGCCAGTTCCGGTCCCAGGCCCGCGCCGGTTCCCGCGGCCGTCATCCAGTACAGCAGCGGCGGCTTCTCAAACCATGGCTTGCCCCATAACATCGGTGTGACAAACTGGCCGGTTTGGGCCATGGTGCGTCCGATGGCGGCATAGCGGGGCTCGTCGGTGCTCAGAAGACCGACGCCACTCAGATCGTAGAGGTACAGCGCTGCAATGGCCGCCGCGACCGTCACCAGAAGCAGGCGGCTGCGAAGGAGGGACAACTCTTAGTATAGTTTCCAAATCCGCCGCGCGGATTGCTTCCGCAGCTACACTATATATAGGCATGGATGCCAACCTGATTACCGCGATTGTGACCGCCGTAGCCACGGCGGGAAGCAGCACGACCATTGCGATCGTCGCGATTCTCCAGACCAACAAGCGCATCGACGATCTCAGCGGGCGCTTGGATCGAATGGATCGCAAGCTCGACAATATCGAGCAGCACCTGGGTTCGTTCGGAGTCGATATCGGGCGGCTGAAAGAACGAACTGGTCTCGCTTAGCCCAAAAATTCATCGATTTAGAGGCAGCGTCTGCATTCGCGTCGTTCCGCCTGTCTGTACACTGGGGCAGAATGATGCTGATGCGGATACTTGCGATCGCGCTGCTGGCAGTCGGATCGTCGATGGCGGCCGCGCCAAAGATCGACAAGGCAAAACTGGCGGCCTACGTGCGCTACGCCGAGGCCTTCACACCAGCAGTCCATATTACGGTGGACGACCCGGTTCCCAGCGCCTATCCAGGCTACTACCGCGTCCTGGTTCACATGACTTTGGGCAAGCAGAAGCTGGACCGTACTTATTACACCCGGGACGGAGAGCACTTCCTCAACGGCGACATCTGGGATTTCGACGAGAATCCGTTTTTGGACACGCTGGAACGGCTGCCGAAGGACGGCCCTTCCTTTGGGCAGGCGGATGCGAAAGTGACGATCGTCGTATTCAGCGATCTGGAATGCCCGTTCTGCCGGGCGCTGGCCGAAACCATCCGGAAAAATGTGCCGAAATATTATCCGAACGATGTCCGGGTGATCTTCGAAAATTTCCCGCTGTCAAAACACCCCTGGGCGCACACGGCGGCGGCGGCGGGCTATTGCCTATCCGAGCAGAAGCCGGCGGCGTTCTGGGCGTACCATGACTGGATCTTCGCCCACCAGCAAGAGGTGACCGCTGCCAGCCCTCCGAAAAAGCTCATACGCTCTCAGGCGGAGGCGATCGCGAAGCAACAGGGCGCAGATCCGGCGAAGGTACAACAATGCATTGAAACCGATGCGGCAGCGGCGGGCGTCGATGAGGAAGTGCGGCTTGGGAGGCAGTTGGGGATCGCGCAGACGCCGACGTTTTTTATCGACGGGCGCATGGTGGCGGGTTCGGTGGATTGGGCTACGCTCAATACGCTAATCAAGATGGAGCTGAACCGCCCGGCGGAAATACCGGGGCCGGCGGCTAAGAAGATGAACAAGAAGTGTTGTGAGGTCACGATTCCGCGCGTGGTGCCGAAGTAGGCGCAAGCGCACGGTACTGGTTAAGGGCGATAAGCGGCGGAATTCGATTCATTCGGCGGGGTTGGCTGCCGATACGGATAGAGGAACCGGCCGCATGGAGATCATACCGTCAAGCGAAGGGACGAGCCGCGCGCGAGTGCGGGCGCACACCGAAATGGGCACAGGGGTGGCAACAAAGCTTTGTCGGACACAGCCTTTCCGGCTGCCGCCGCTCATTTTGCACCCGTTTTCGAGCTCGGAAGACAATTCCGTCTTAATCGAGAGTTCGCGCGCAACTCTGGCGTTGCAGGGTTTTCTTCCACAGGAGCAGGAAAGCGGCGACCTGGACCGGCAGTTGCTCCGCGGGCGCTATGCCGAACTTCGCATGCTTTACTACATCGGCAAGGACCTGGTCCGTTGGATGGAACAATGCGCCGAGACAGCCGCGTCATCCGGGCGGTTCGAGGAGCGCAAGATTGGGCCGGAAACCTTTGCCGGCGTGCTGCTGCACCACATGCCGCATCACGTGCGCAGCAAGCTGGAAGGCTGGGGCGTGCTGGATTTTTGCTCCTTGTTTCGGCGCTCGATCGGTTTGCACGCGGTTTTTAACGAGATTCCGGCCGCGGAACACTTTTCCGAAGAATTTCTGCGGCGCTACTATCGCTATCTCGACCACTGGTATGAACAGCGGCTGATCGCCGCCGGCTTCGATGCTCCGAAGCCTGACGATTTTGTCTTCGATCTCTATGCGTCCGGCGAATACACCCTGATGCTCGAGGAGAGTTGGGGCGAAAGCTAACCGCACCACTCCGAACCGGGCCGCGCGTACCAGCAAGCGGTTTGCCCTATTCTGAAGACATGGATCTCCCCAGGTTCGTACTGATCGAGCAGTCCTTTCCGGATCGCTCCATCCGCGACATTCCCGCGCGTATCCGGCAGGAATTATCGCTTTCCGGCATCGCCAAGCGAGTGCGGCCCGGCGCGCGCGTCGCCATTGGCGTGGGCAGCCGCGGTATTTCGAACATCAACGCCATTGTGAAATCGGTGGTGGAGTTCTGGAAAGAGCAAGGCGCGCAGCCTTTTATTTTTCCCGCCATGGGCAGTCACGGCGCGGCGACAGCCGAAGGACAGGCGGATGTACTCGCTCATTTCGGCATCCACGAAGCGACCATGGGCGCGCCGGTGATCAGTTCGCTCGACGTGGTGCCGCTCGGCAAGACGCCCGAGGGCATGGAGACGTTCCTGGATAAAAACGCCTACGAATCGGACGGCGTTTTCCTGATTGGCCGCGTCAAGTGGCACACAGATTTTTCCGGCTCGATCGAAAGCGGCATTCACAAGATGATGGCCATCGGGTTGGGCAAGTTCGCGGGTGCGCGGCAGTATCACAGCTTTGGCTATAAGCTCGGGCTCGAACGCGTCATTCGCAGCGCGGGCGCACAAGTGTTTGCCAGCGGAAAAATTCTGGGAGCGCTCGCCGTGCAAGAAGGCGCGCATCACGAAACCGCGGGGCTGGTGGCGATCGATGCGGGCATAGGAATCGAGGCGATCGTCAGACGCGAGGAAGCACTGCTCGCCGAAGTCAAATCCTGGATGGCGACGCTGCCCGCCTCCGAGATCGACGTGCTCATCGTGGACGAAATCGGCAAGAACATCAGCGGCGCCGGCATGGACACTAAAGTCATCAACCGCAGCGTGAATTGCCAGTACAATCCGTTTCCCAATACGCCGATGGTCCACCGGATCTACGCGCGCGGGCTGACCGATCTCAGTTACGGTAGCGGCGTCGGCATCGGTATGGCGGATGTGATCCACAGCAGCCTGCTGAGCGGCATCGATTGGAAGCCGACCTATATCAACTCGCTGACCGCCTGCACTCCGGCCTGCATCCGCACGCCGATTCACTTCGGCAGCGATCGCGATGTTCTGGACCACATCGCGCCAACCGTGGGCAAAACAGAGCTTTCGCAGGTCACCTACTGCCGCATCCCCAATACTCAGGAGCTGATCCATCTGGCGGTCAGCGAAAATCTGATTCCCGCGCTCTATCCGCAGGCGAAGGTTGTGTCGGCGCCTTTCGAGGTTCCGTTTCTCGATTCGAACGACTTCGGCGATTTCGAAACCGCTGCAAGGGAACAGACCAATGCAGAAAACGTCGGCAGCCGAATGGGTGCCCGCTAGCCGCGATCTCGCCAAGCTCGCGGTTGCCGCTCGCGCCTGCCGCGGCTGCCATCTCTACGAACGTGCCACACAAACTGTTTTCGGCGAAGGTCCGCGAGACGCCAAGCTGCTGATGGTTGGCGAACAGCCGGGCGACGAGGAAGATCGCAAAGGATTACCTTTTGTCGGGCCTTCCGGCCGGCTGCTGAGCAAAGCCATCGCGGAAGCGGGTCTCGTCGCGAAAAAATCTACGTGACCAACGCCGTCAAACACTTCAAGTTCGAGGAACGCGGCAAGCGGCGCATCCACGCCAAACCGAATTTGGCGGAGGTTTCGGCCTGCAAGCCGTGGCTCGAGGCGGAACTGCAATCGATTGAACCGGAGATGGTCGTCTGCCTCGGCGCAACTGCCGCGCAGTCCTTGTTGGGAACCTCGTTCCGCATTATTAGGCAGCGGGGCGTGTTTTTCTCTCATCCCTGGGCCAAGCAGATCGTCGCCACGGTCCACCCGTCCGCCATTCTGCGCATCCCCGACCGATACGAACAAGAGTACGGACTATTCTTGAAGGACCTGCGGCGCATTGCAAGCAAGGCAAGAGAACTGGGCTTAGCCGGATAGAACTGTTAGCCTTTTGCTCTTTCGTGCGCTAAGCGGCTGCAGGCGTCCGGAGTATTGAGCAGCTTGAGGGCATCGCCCTTCGATTCCATGCTGTAGATCCGGCCTTTGCGGTCGATGACAAAGGTGACTCGCTGGGCGACTCCGTACTTCGGCAGAAGCACGCCGTATTCTTTGGCGACGTGGCGATTCACAAAATCGCTCAACAGCGGAAAACTCAGGCCAAGCTGGTTAGCGAAGGCCTTTTGCGAAGGCAGATCGTCCGTGCTGATCGCGAATACTTTCGCGCCGGTCTCCTGAAAGTGGTGCATTCCAGCCTGGAATGCTTTCATTTCGGCCGTTCAACCGCCGGTAAACGCAGCGGGAAAGAACGCCAGCACAACCGTGCTCTTGCCGATGTAGTCGGCAAGATGTACGGTGCCGCCTTCGGTGGAAGGAAGAGTGAAATCAGGAGCTTTGTCGCCGATCTTAAGCGTCGTGGAGGGCGACTTCGTGCTCGCAGCAGCATAAGCCGCTGCAAACCCGCCGAGAATGGCCAGCCTTCTGCTAATAGGCATCTTCGCTCCTACCCTGATCGTAGCACCTCGCCGGCATTCACAAATCCAGCTTGCCTTGATAGATCATGTCTTGCGGTTGGAATGATTGTGAAATCTGGAGACGTCCGATTTGAGCATGGAATTTGACCTTATCTTGCCGCGTAATCTCCTTGGACCGGGGGAAGAAGTACACCACAGCGGTGTTATCCTGTCGCGGGATCACTTCCACTTTGGAAGCCTTTATTTCTCTTTTGCCGCTGCGCTTGATCACTGCCTGCGTTTTGAGCCGGTTATTCAGACCCGAAGCATCAAGATCAATCATTCGATTAGGAATCCCATACACCGCGATCGCATAGTGCTTTTTATCCATCGTCGGCGCATCGACGTCGTGGCCCTTCAGCTCGGCGACTTGCACCGGAAACGCACTTTCCCAGCGAACCGTCAAAACGGGCGGAGGCAGATTCGAGCCGCTTTCTCTTGGAGAAGGCCCGTTCATGCCACCGCGCCGGCCCATGCCGATCCCAAAACCGCCAACGTTCATCATTGGCCGGCGATGCCTCCCCCGGTATCGCTCCGCGGATTTATCGATTTTAGGCTTAACCATCCTGGCCCACGGAGAATCATTCAGAATTTGATGGATATCGCTTTCGTTCCAATCCGTGGCCTGCTTGCTCTGCCAGGGTTGGCTTGCAGCCGCGAACAGAACTACCGGAAGGCAGAAGAGACAGAACCGCCTGAAAAGCGCCATAGAGAGCCTGCAATAGAAACGCCGCCCCCAGGACGGAGGTTTCATACTGCCCGAATTAATTCAAGCCCGCTTTCCAGCGCTCAATGAGCAGCAGCTCTTTCTCGATTTGCTCTCGCTCGGGCGCGTTGGGTTCGAGACGCAGATAGGTTTCGAGATCGGATTTGGCGGCGCGGTGGTTCCATTGCCGCAAATGAATCAGTCCGCGATGGCGGTACTCTTCGGGATATTCGGGCATAGCCTGGATCAGCAGATCCAGCACGCGCCGCGCTTTCTCGAAGGCGCCGCCTCGCATGTAGATGATCTTCAGGTTGCTCAACATGCGCACCAGGATCTGGCGCGCGCCAACGGGCGCCAGCACCGCCGGATTCTTGCGTAGATTCACGCCGGCGGTTTCCTGGGCAAGCGCATAGCAATCGGCAAGAGTGAGGATGCGCCCGCTGTGAAAGGGATCGATCCAGTAACGAACCTCGCGATCGTCGTAGGCGACGATAAAATGTCCGGGCAAGCCGACGCCGTGCACCGGACGCGACAGACGGCGGGCAATCTCGATGTACAGCACCGAGAGCGTAATCGGAATCCCGAGCCGCCGCGAAAGGACTGCATTCAGGCAGCTATTGCGCGGATCGTAGTAATGGTCGTCGTTGCCTCGAAACTCCAGAATTTCAAACAAGACACGGTTGGCCGCGTGAATGAAATCGAGAGGCTTTGCCTCCGGGGTGAGCTGTGCCGCGACCTCATTCGCGAGGTTGTCGATGCGGAGGAGAGAAGCGTTCACGTCGAGATCGGGAAACTCGATCGCGGCGATCTCCAAAGCCGCCACATCCAGTGGGATTTCCGAGCGATCATTCCGCAGGGCCTGAAGTAGCCGCTCCACGCGCCCCCAGATTAACACCCACGGCAGCCGCCGATGCTGTAAGGTGTGAAAGGACTGCCCGCGCCTTGCACATGAAAATTTCCAGCGCCGCCACTGCCCTGCCCCCGTACTATTACCCGCAAAAAACGCTGATCGATGCCTTCAAGCGCTACTGGGGATCGAGGCTCGAGCGGTTTGAGGTTCTGGAGCGCCTGCATAGCGCAACTCAGGTGGACGGCCGCTATCTGGCGCTTCCCATCGACGCCTATCCGCCGGCAAGCTTTGGCGCGGCGAACGATGTATGGATTCGAACGTCCATGGAGTTGGGCGAGCGGGCGATTTGCCAGGCCATGGCACAGGCCGGCATCGCCGCCTCGGATATCGGAGCGCTTTTTTTCGTTTCCATCACCGGAATTTCGAGTCCGTCGGTGGAAGGGCGGCTGATAAACAAAATGGGGCTGAACCGGCACATAAAACGTATCCCGATCTTCGGGCTAGGATGCGTAGCGGGCGCGGCCGGTATCGCCCGCGCAGCCGACTACGTAAGGGCATTCCCGAATCAAGCGGCGCTCTTGCTTTCGGTGGAGCTTTGCTCGCTTACGGTTCAGCAAGACGATCTCTCGGCGGCCAACTTGATCAGCTCGGGGCTGTTCGGCGATGGCGCTGCGGCGGTGATCGTCTCCGGCGCTGAACGGGAGTCCAATGGCCCGGAAATTATCGCCACGAGATCGGTTTTCTATCCGGAAACGGAATACGTGATGGGCTGGGA
>JBOGMI010000043.1:0-6702 GCA_050746645.1 Bryobacteraceae bacterium
GTTTGGGAGCTCGCTTTGAGTCGTGATCTGTCTAGGTCGAGCATTGCCGTCTCGCTGTCAAACAGTGCGATCTCACTCACTGCACTTGGACAGCAGTGGAGCGCGTTGGTCACCTGCACTGGCTGCAGGCGCGGCGTCCTACACTGCAGCGACGTACATTCTCGTCTCCTCATATCTGTTTACTGTTGGGAAATGCCAATACGAGTATCAGCCGAGAGTGTGGGCTGAGAGGCTGTGAGGCAGGACAGGCTGATGGGACAGTGTGGCACTTGTTGGACGTGGCTGAGTGGTGGAGGATTCGCGCGTGGGCTGAGCCAGCCCAGTGTGGGCCATCCACTGTCCAATGTGTAATGTGTGCGCACTCTCTCCACGCACTCCCATCTCTGGCGGGCATCGTACCGTGCGTGCGTGATGTCAGTCTCTTGCTGTGCTGCGTGTGATCGCGTATAGAGTTACAACAGGTAATGAGCCCGTAGAGCGCTGTATAGCTCTGCGCAGAGATCGCGTGCATCCGCTCCCTCCTCCCCCTGTGTGTTGCTGTCGTCCGTGAGTGTACTACGCCCCCCTCGCTGCAGTCTCGTCGCCACGATGGCGAGCGAGTCCTCCTCTTCGACCTCCGTCGTGAAGCTCGCGCTGCCCGCTCTCGAGGAGGGCAAGGGCAACTACCATGAGTGGTCGTTGCGTATGGAGGTGCATCTGATGGAGAAGGGGCTGGAGATGTACGTGTCCGACGACGATCCATCGACTAAGACCGAGTACACAAGGGAGGACGATAGGAAGGCGCGTGCGCTGATCCTCAAGCACGTCGACTTCCATCACTTGGTGCAGGTGAAGGACGAGAGGACGGCGCAGGCTGTGTGGCAGAAGTTGAAGCAGCTCCACACTGACAACGCGCAGGCGCGCATCTCGCAGCTGCTGTACATGTTCGTGAGGCGGCAGTGCGGAGAGGAGCTGGACGACATCGAGCAGCACATCGCGGAGCAACGCAGAACACATGCGCAGCTCAACTCGACGGGCGTACGAGTGGAGTATCAGGGGAAGTCGATGATGGGGTCGCTGTTCTTAGCGACTCTGCCCGCCACGCTGGATCAGTGGCGAGCTGGCTATCAGAGCCACAGGGAGGACTTCGCCTTTGAGGAGGTGACACGGGCGCTGGTGGAGGAGCTGCATACACGCCGCTACGCCGCGGGCCGCAGGGGCGACGTCGACTCGAGCAGCGCGATTGCGGCCGCAGCGCGCGAGCGTCAGGGGAAGCGGGGGACCAAGAAGGCAGGGAAAGCGGGTGCCTGCTTCGTATGCGGCAAAGTGGGGCATTTCAAGAATGAATGTCCAGACCGCAAAGAAAAGGAGATCGCGGGAAAGGGAAAGAAGCCCACCGGAAACGCATCGTTCCAGCAATCGGACGGCGAGGACGAAGTCGCAGGTATGGCGTTCGCCTGCGATGCCTCGGAGGACGACGACGCGGATGACGAGGTCGTCTCCGAGCGCGTGTTGGCAGCGGACGCTGCAGTTGCACCAGCAGAACGCGACTGGTGGTGGGATTCAGGGGCTTCACGCCACTACTGCGGCAATCGTAGCGCCTTTACGGACTACCAGGCCTACGACCCACCCAAGCGGGTGACGATCGCGAATGGCACCGTACTGCCGGTGCGCGGGCGCGGGACCGTGGTTCTGCGTGTGGCCGCAGGCAACCAGCGCTGGCGGAGACTTAGGCTGGCAGACGTGGCGTACGTACCAGAGTTCACCTCCAACCTTCTCTCCTTGGGCACGCTGGCTAAGCGAGGCCTGCATTGGGAGTCGGCCACGGGCGGTGCGCGCATCCTCGATGCGAAGGGCCAGGTGGCAGCTCTGGCCACGATGATGTCCAACAACACCTATCGGCTTTCAGTGTGTCCACCAGCGGAGCAGATCGCGTGTGTGGCTCATGACTCGGCTGCATCGTCCGCCGACACGACAGCCAGTCAACGGTCGGTGCTGGACGTGTGGCATGCGCGAATGGGGCACTTACACCAGCGGGCACTGCAGCAGCTGCTGACCAGTGGGATAGCTGAGGACGTGCGTGAATCTACCAAGAGCGTTAGCATGGAGTTGGCTCATTGCGAGTCTTGTGTAGGGGCCAAGCACCATCGGACGGCGGTGCCCAAGACGTCGCACGGGCGGTCGAACCGCGTGCTCGGACGCGTGCATATGGACTTGAGCGGACCCTTCGCTCCGTCGCACAGTGGCAAGCGGTATATGCTACTGATTTCGGACGATTGCACAAACCACGATTGGGTGGCCCTGTTGGCCAAGAAAAGCGAGGCGTTCGCAGCCTTTCAACGCTACGTGCTGATGGCTGAGGCACAGCACTCGTGCAAGATCGCCCGGTTGCGTTCTGACAACGGCGGGGAGTTCATGTCCAGAGAGTTCGGCGAATGGCTGGCCTTACGCGGCATTCAACGGGAGAGGACTACGGCCGGCAACCCGCATCAGAACGGCGTGGCCGAGCGGGCGATGCGCACTCTGCTGGAGATGGCGCTGTCCATGGTGCTGGCTGCCGGGCTGCCCAAGTCTTTCTGGGGACTGGCGGTGCAGGCGGCAGTGTACATCCGCAATCGATGTCCGACCAGGAAGTTGCCGTCTGGCACGCCGTATGAGGCGTGGTACGGGGTTAAGCCGCGCATCGGTCACATACGCCCGTTCGGCTGTCTGGCGTATTCACTTATTCCCAAGGAGAAGCGAACGAAGTTCAGCGGCAAGGCAGTGCCAGGGATCTTCGTGGGATACGCGGCGGACTCGTCGGCGTATCTGCTGTGGCAGGACGGCCGCCTGCAGGAGTCGCGCGACGTGCGTTTTGCAGAACACACTATGGGCAGTGCCGCGCTCGCGGGCAAGTCTCGGGCAGGGGAGGGATCGAGCGGTGATGCCCTTCGATCGCCCGCGACCAACATGTACGATGTGTTGCGATTCGATGCTGACGACGACTCTGATGGCGAGGAAGACAGCGAAGACGACGTGGCTCAGCAGCAGCAGCCAGTGCCAGCGCCGGCAGTGGCACAAGCACCAGCGGCACCAGCGCCAGCAGCTCTGGCACCGGCCGTGCCAGCAGTACCAGGTCCTGCGTCCGCACCCAGGGGACCAAGAGGCAGGGGAGGGAAAGGGCCTGGCAGTCGCGGTGGCAAAGGAGCCTACATCCTCAAGCAGCTGCAGCCTCATAACCAACCTGGAAACCGCGAGCTTGTGATGCAGTCGTTGTCGTCGCCGTCGTCGGGCCTGCCGTCCGAGTCAGCGATGATGGCTATGGCGGCCACCGAGATGGACGATGATCCGCGCACTCTGAAGGAGGCACTCAGCAGGCCGGACGCAGCGGAGTGGAAGGCGGCGGCGGATGCAGAGATGAACGCGTTGGCGAAGGCGGGCACGTACACACTGACCGAGCTGCCAACTGGACGTCAGGCCATCGGATGCAAATTCGTGTTCAAGAAGAAGACGGGCAAGGACGGCGAGTTGCTCAAATACAAGGCTCGGCTGGTGGCGCGCGGCGACAGCCAGCGGGAGGGTATTGATTACGAGGAGACGTTCTCGCCCGTGGTGAGGCGGGAGTCGTTTCGCTTTGCACTCGCCTATGCGGCCCAGCATGGGCTGAAGACCCGGCACTTCGACATCACGGCGGCGTACTTGTATGGGGACTTGGACGAGGAGATTTACATGCGTCAGGCAGAAGGGTACGCGAAGCCAGGGGAGGAGCACCTGGTGTGGCGTCTCAACAAGGGACTGTACGGCCTCCGGCAGGCAGGCAGAGCGTGGAACGCCAAGATCGATCAGCTGCTGAAGAAGCATGGGTTCGAGCCGCTGGACTCTGACCACTGTCTATACGTCAAGGTAAGCAAAGGATCGCGGGTGATCCTTGCCCTGTACGTCGATGACATGGTGGTGGGTGCCAGCACTGATGCAGCAATGGCCGATGTCAGGGCATTGCTTAGCTCGGCGTTCGCACTGCAGGACCTGGGGGAAGCCAGCTACGTGCTAGGGATGGAGATTCGGCGCGATCTGCATGCGCGGACTTTGCGCATCTCTCAGGCCACGTATGCCGAAGCGCTGCTGCGCAAATGGCAGATGGCTGATTGCAAGCCGGTGAGCACGCCAGCGGAGACCGACATCCATAAGCGCTTCGAGCAGGCAGAGGCGAAGGCGGACCAGAAGACGGACCAGGAGGTGGACCAGAAGGTGGACCACAAGGAGATACGCAAGTACCAGGCGTTGATCGGCGGTCTGTTGTACCTGGTCACCGGCACGCGGCCTGACTTAGCGTTTGCGGTGCAGAAGCTGGCGCAATATGCCAGTAAGCCCAATGAGAGCTGCTGGGATGCGGTGAAGCGGGTGCTCAGATATGTGCGCGGCACGACGGACTTCGGCATTACGTACACCGGTTCGGGTGGTCAGCACCAGCCGGCTCCTCTCTCCGGGTACTGCGACGCTGACTGGGCCGAGGACCGCAGGGACCGCAGGTCGGTCAGCGGGTACGTGTTCAAACTGGTGGGCGGCGCGATTAGCTGGAAGAGCCAGAAACAACGTACCGTGGCCCTCTCCTCAACGGAGGCTGAGTATATGGCCACCACGCAGGCCGTCAAGGAGGCGATGTGGTGGAGGGCGCTGCTAGAAGGTGTTGGGTATGACGTGTCTGATCCGACTGAGATCCGATCGGACAATCAGGGCAGCATAGCGCTGGCCAGGAACCCCGTACACCACCAGCGCACGAAGCACATCGATGTGCAGTATCATTTCAACCGCCAGGCCGTGGCAGAGGGGTTGGTCCGACTCACCTTCGTGGGTACTGAGGAGCAGGCAGCGGACGTCATGACCAAGGCACTGCCGCGCGTGAAGCATCAGCGCGCTCTGGAGCAGCTGGGGGTCAGGGGCAACTAACTCGGCTTCACTCGAGGGGAGGTGTTGGGAAATGGCAATACGAGTATCAGCCGAGAGTGTGGGCTGAGGGGCCGTGAGGCAGGACAGGCTGAGGGGACAGTGTGGCACTGGCTGGACGTGGCTGAGTGGTGGAGGATTCGCGCGTGGGCTGAGCCAGTGGGATGGGCCCAGTGTGGGCCATCCACTGTCCAATGTGTAATGTGTGCGCACTCTCTCCACGCTCTCCCATCTCTGGCGGGCATCGTACCGTGCGTGCGTGATGTCAGTCTCTTGCTGTGCTGCGTGTGATCGCGTATAGAGTTACAACAGGGTGATGGAATTTGCGTTGCCTAGTCCAGTTTGATCAACGACAACGTTGGTAGCCGAGTCATAGAGCAGGTCAAATTCGAGCTGCGGCAATCCCACCGGGACAAACGGACCCGTCGATGACGAGCTTGCTGTCGATGACGGCGGCAATACACTATTCGCAGTCGACGATGATGATGGAAGAATCGGTGAAGAGGTGTTCTCACACAGTCGTCCCAGTGCAAAAGGGGACAGCGCGGAAGCGATGACTGCAATCACGGACAACAGACGCATGCGGAATATACTGAGACATGCTGCTGGGGAATAATTGCGTCGTCGGGTCGGCCAGATGGCTTATTCACGTGCCCATTGTATTGATCTGCTTATGCATTCACGTGGTCGTCGTCATCTGTCGGCCTCAGCGGGATCACACCCTACCGCAGTAACCGATACCATCGATGTATATTCACGGGGAGATGAGATCGTTTGCCATCATTTCCTCTGCTTCCCCATGCCGTCAATAAACGTCTGGAACATCTCGTTCCATAACAAGAGCCAGTCTCGAATCAAGACAAGGCTGCTGTTCACACTAGCATGTAAGACTGTGACCACGTTGCCGAGGCGCATGTACGTCGTTTGTAAAAACAAACGCCGCAAAAACAAAAACAAAATAGATTCCAAGGGAAAGTTGCGTTCAAAAGCAATGTTACTACTCAAAAACACGGACCTCAACTCCGTCGGTTGATGGACGCGCTGGAATAGGGGGAGGGTTGGGTTTTTTGCTCACGCGCAGGACGCACGCGAGAACAGCTACCAAGACTACCACCATACCAACGATACTTGCTGCAACCGTGATTCCAACGATCTCGCCTACGGACAGTCCACCAGAATCTTCGGTCGCCAGTAAGGCTGACGCGTTAGCATTGGACGACGAAGAGGAAGAGAGCGGGGATGACAGTGACGTTCCAGACGATGCACGCGATGAAGAACTGGAAAACGACGATGATATCCCGGGCGACGATGACAAGAATGTAGACGAAGCGATGGATGACGATGGGCTGGAAGATGTACGCTGTATTGCCGTGGGCGAACTGGAAAACAGTGACGTCAATGAGCTGGATGAGGCGGACGCCGACAATGCGCTGGAGGGTAAACTAGAGGAGGATTCACTCACCGAACTGGACCAACTGCTCGAGCCGGAGAAAGGTGACGAGGAGGGACTGCTAGAAGACGATGGGCTGGACGACTGGCTAGTGGGAAATGGGCTGCTGGAGCTGCTCGACAAACGGGAAGACGATGACTGGCCGCTAGAAGTGGAAGACGAGGATGAAGAGGAGGACGTCGAGGATGAAGACGAAGAGCTGCTGGTAGGGCACTTGTATTGAAGCGACAGCATGTCGAATCCAAAGAACTGAAATCCGTTGCCACTTCCCTGGATGTCCGGGCTCTCACACGTGAACCAAATAGTCCATTCGACAGTCACGTTAGAGGTCGGGTACGTCAATTCCATGT
>JBOGMI010000044.1:0-5053 GCA_050746645.1 Bryobacteraceae bacterium
GCCGAAAAGCTAACAGTGGCGAGTCCAAATACCAGAAATGCAGCGGAAATTAATTTTTTCATGGTCGAAGTTCCTTTTGTTCCTACAGAATTTTTTTGAGATTTTAGGAATACTCTCGACCGTAAGATATCTTAGCCCCTCGTATTAATCCGTTGTAAGGTATAGGTTTTCCGGCATCGGAACGATCCTAGTCCTAGGGGTACTAGTTGCTCTTGTATGCGGCGCCGTTTTGTGTCACAGTGAATTTACAACTCATGCTGCCCGGAAGAGCCACGCTCACCCAGCCGTGTCGCAAAACGGCCTGGACGCGCGATTTGGTGGAGATCCAAACCGTGTATGGCCGTCTCGTCTACCTGTCGGGTTTGGTCAATCCGGATACAGGGCGGTACGAACACTACACGCTGATGGCGGAGTGGGACCCGCTCGAAGCCCATCGCGCGTTCCGGCACATCCATGAAGAGATTTTCACCGAGTGGCTGAACTATTCGCTGGAAAAGAAGAAGGCGGATGTCGAACTGTACATCGCCGGCATCCGGCAGATCGAGCCGAGGGATTTGATCGAGGCCTGGCTGCGCCTCAGGCCTTACAAATACCTGGTTCCCGGCTCCATCCAGGGGCCGGAGCGGCAAAAACACGTTTCGGATTTCGAGGCTATCCTCGTGCTCCTGCAGAACGTGTATGGCGTCGCTTCCCCAGATCGAAGCGCATAGCGACTCCGGTGACCTGGCCGATCACTTCGGCTTCGCCAGGATAATGAAAAATCTCGGGAGCGGCATGGGAGGCCGAATGCGGCATGGCGATCAGGGTGCCGTCACGCTCGGTGCACCAGGCGCAGCGATAGCCGTTGCGGTGTTCCAGAAAATATACCGGACGTTCGTGTTCGTGGGCCCACCCGTCTTTGGCGACGCGGCGCTTGGTTTCGTCGATTTGGACGAAGGAGCCGGGGGCGATCAGCGGGTACATAAACCAGTCCTCGCTGCCGATGAAGGCATAGCGCTGGTGGCGCGGCTCGAGCGAATTCAGCAGCAGCATCGGCAGCCGGCCCCAGACGCGGATGTGGCGCGATAGAAAGTTGGTGTGGCGCGGATCGAGTTTGGGGTCGAGATCGGTGGGAAAATCGATTACGGCGCCTTCGGGGCAGCGGAAGTCAACCGGGCGCGTCTGGCCGGCCGCGAGCTTGCCGGCATCCTGGGCGAGTTGCTCCAGGAAAACGCCGTACCAGCTCAAAACCCGTGCGAAGTCGAGGCCGTAAATGGCACAAAGAGAATAGAGGCGATAGATGGATGGCATCGTTCCCTTGTTCTCGATATCCGCCAGACGGCTGAGGCCGATGGTAAATTCGTCGTTGCCGCGCTGGTGGGCGATGAAGAGGCTCGCTTCTTCGACGTCGCGGTAGCGCAAGCGCAGCCGCTCGCGGGCATTGCGCAGCTTCTGGCCAGGCTCGTACATAAATATCCCCTGTACGATTATCGCCGAAAAATCGGGCTCTGTTCTGTTTTCAGAACAGAAATCGACTTAGCGCCTCGGACGAACGAGACATAGGGGCGCAAAAAAGCCACTGCACTTCTGAGCGCGGAGGAAAGTACTATAGCTATGACGGGCTTTACGAGAAGATCGTTACTCGCCTCAGGGATTTTTCCTATCCTAGTTTTACATCGGAGGGCTATGCAGATAGCAAAGAAAAAATCCGCGAAGCTGGCTGCCTTTCAAGGTGAACCCGGCGCCTTCAGCCACATCGCCGCGAGACAACTTCTGGGGAAGCGCGTGCACGTGCTGCCTTGCCCCTCATTTGCGGAGGTATTCGGCGCATTGGAAGCGGGGCGGGCCACGCACGCTGTGATCCCCATCGAGAACACTCTGCACGGCAGCATTTTGGAGAATTACGATCATCTCTTAAAACACAACCTGCACATCGCGGGAGAAACCAGTGTGCGCATCTCCCATCAGCTCATCGCGATGCCAGGCAGCAACTTCCCTAGTATAAAGCAAGTATATTCCCATCCGGTGGCGTTGAACCAGTGCCGCAGTTTTTTCGAACGACACGCGGGAATTGAGGCGGTTCCCTATTACGACACTGCGGGAAGCGTGAAGATGTTACGGCGCGAGCGGCCGGAAGGTGCCGCGGCGATCGCTTCGGCAGGGGCAGCGGAGATCTATCGCGGGGTGGTGCTGAAGCGGAATATCGAAGATGACGCCCGGAACTTCACCCGATTTTTTCTGCTGACGAAACAAGCAGCACGTGTTGGAGGTGGCGCGGGATGGAAGACCTCGCTGGTCTTCTCGACGCCGAATGCGCCAGGCGCGCTGTTCAAAGCCATGGCCTGTTTCGCGCTGCGCGGGTTGAATCTGAGCAAAATCGAGTCGCGGCCGCTGCGCGGCAAGCCCTGGGAATATCTGTTCTATGTGGATCTGCTCGGCTCCACTCATGATAAGGCGGTTCGGAGCGCTTTGGACAATCTAAGCGAACTGGCGCCCATGGTGCGTGTGTTCGGCAGTTACCGGACCTCCACATAAGCGGCGTCATCCCCTCGCTTTATGCTCGGCTTCTGTTGCTCGCTCACGCTAGGGGCTGCGCTGTGACAACCTGGAAGGAATCGCACCGTGGACATCCGCCAGCTTGAGATATTCTTCGCCGTTATGGAATCGGGCAGCGTCACCCGGGCCGCCGAGCGTGTCCATCTGTCTCCCGGGGCAGTGAGTTTGCAATTGCACAATCTGGCAACGGGGCTGGGGGCCGAGCTGTTTGTGCGCCGCGGCAAGCGCTTCACTCCCACGCCCGCCGCGCTGCGCCTTTCCGAGCTGGCGACGCGGCTGATGCGGCAGGTGCGCGAAATCGAGCATGAGTTTGCCCGCGACCCGGCGGTCGATATTCGCCCCTTTTATCTCGCCACCGGCGCCACCACGCTAATCCACCGTCTAGGCCGGCCGCTGCGTCTGCTGCGCGAACAATATCCCCGCACTTCGATCCGCGTTACCGTCTGCCCGACCGAAGAAATGGTGTCGGGCCTGCACGACCGCAAATTCGATCTGGCCATCATCTCGCTGCCTTACGATGAGAGCCATTTGACCGTGATGCCGCTCTACGACGAAGAATTGCTGATCCTGAAGCCCTCCAACAAGGCGGTGGGCGCGGCCGCGGTGGGCAACATCTGCGCCGGGGAGCTGGGCGCGGCGAAGTTTTTGCTGTATCCCAAGCGGAGCAACATGCGCACCATCATCGATGGCTTTTTCCGCGAATTGAATATCTCGCCGCAAGTGGCGATGGAAGCCGACGATACCGAAGTCATCAAGAAACTGGTCGAAACCGGGTTCGGCTACAGTATTCTGCCCGAATCCGCCCTGCGCGTGCAGCCCCGCTTTTACCATCTCTTCCGGGTGCGCGACCACAAATTGGTGCGGCGCCAGGCGCTGGCGACGGTCCAATCGGAATACCCGCGCGCATTGACGCTTTCCATCGCCCGGTTTCTGCAACGGACGCTGACGGCGGAAAAGCACGAACGCAAGATCCGCCGGCTTTCGCAAAACGCTTGAAGAATCGATGCGCGCGCTCGCTGCCTGCGCTCAGGCGAGGGAGCGCTAACACACCCGCACCGCCTCCACACCCACCAACTCTGCCAGCTTTTGTAGCTTCCCTGCAATGTGTCCTATTCCGATCGCACAATGATGCGCAGGTCCTTGCGCATTCCATTTCTGCATAAACTGCCGGACGCCGAGAGAAAACCGGTAGCGGCTATTCGTGTTGCCGATTTCGAGGATCGGTCCAGGTACGGATTGGCCTTCCGCGATTAAAAACTTCAGCCGTCCATCCGCTCCTTCGGCAATCGCGAGCAGCGTAACATCGCCATGCTTTACCGACATCTCGACCGAAAGCCCCTGGCCCGCCTTGCCGTGATAAACCCGAAGCGGGCGAACTTTGATCTTGCCCTCGGCGATCGCCAAATGGCCGGGACCGTCGTGCCCCATCAGCAGAACATCATCGTGGAAATCCGCCGCATAGTATTCGGTGAAGGATCCGCCGGCTCCGAATGCATCCAGGATCTTCATTGCCTGAGCGTTCTTTATTTCGTATTCGCCCGCGACTGGAATGCCGCGCGCGGTCAGCATACTGGTTCCCAGGATGATGGAGCTCATCGTATCTTCATTTGCCGGATTCCCGCTTCCTTTGTAGTAGTAAGCCATTGAGCCGAGGCGGTGTTTCCCCACTAACTGGTCCAAAGCAACCGATGTCCGCGCCGCGCGATCCAATTCTTCCGCCAGGCAATCCGGCTGAACATCGAAGACTGCGCGAAAGTGTGCCACCCGCTCCCGAATCTGGCTCTCGCAGATGAGCTCTCTCAAAGCAGAGAGTTCATCCACCTCGATATGTTCGATATGCCCGCCGAAGGTTACGCACTGCTCGGTAAGATCCGAGTAAATATCGAGCATGCCGCTGTAATAATGCCCCATCACTCCGAGGCGGTTGTTTTCGAGAACGCGAGCTACTTTCGCCGCTTCGATCCACTCCTGAATTTCGCCCCAGGCAATATCATCGCCGTGCAGCACGCCGGCGATTTCGGTAAATGGAATGCGAGCGCGCCGGAATACATTCGCGATCTCCGGAACTCCGCACGCTTGGCAATAGGCCAGCCACTCGGCGGTCATCGCGGTGCGATCCGGCAGCGCATTGAACTTGCGGTAATCGATCGCCGCTTCAGGAGCCAAATTGAGCACCAGGACAGGAACTTTTGCCCTTCGTGCCACCGGCAGGACCGTCGCCGAGAGCGTATAAGTTGCGACATGAATCAAGAGAATGTCGATGCCGGCGCGGCGGAAATCATCTCCCGCTCGAAAGGCTTTCTCCACCGTATCGATCAGCCCGGCGTTGACGATATCTACTCCGGGCCGCTCCAGCCGGTTCGCTACTTCGGCGGTGTAGCCTTCGAGACGCTCCCGCAATCCCGCAAACTGCTCCCAGTAAGTATCGAGGCCCGTGCCAAAAATCCCCACTCGAAGCACGTTATCGGTTTCGCTGATTCCCATAGTATGCAGATCACCTAATCATACTCGCCGCGTC
>JBOGMI010000045.1:0-4365 GCA_050746645.1 Bryobacteraceae bacterium
CCGGCTTCCCAAAGTTCCGCCGCGGCCATTTCCGCGTCTTCCCGCGGGCAGGTGAGGCGAAGCGAGTACATCGCCGCCGGCTTCTATTTGGCAGCCGCTTTTTGCCGCGAGGCTTTATATTGACCGCGCACGTCGCGGATCTGCGCGGCATGTTTTTCGGCGTGCTCGGCGGAGCCGCGCAGCAGATCGAGCAGCGTCAGCCGGCCTCGCTCGGGATGGTTTCCCGCGCGCGAATAGGTCTCGGGCGGAAGATCTTTGAGCAGTTCGTAATTGTCGGCGCGGAGGGTGCGCATGGTCTCGAGCGCTTGAGACGGTTTGCGCTTATCGTAGTTCGTTTTTTCCGCCCAGGCGTTCTGATTCCAGGAGATCAGCGTCGGATTGTCCTCGGCCAGAATCTGGCGCAAACGCGTGACGTTCACCGCCTCGGTATCGGATAAATGAGCGACGAGCTGCCGCACGCTCCATTTTTCCGGCGCCGGCTTGAAATCGAACTCGGGGCCCGCGGCGCCGGTAATGGCCACCGCCACCAACTCCGCGCCGCGCCGGAAGCGCTCTAGCAGTTCGGGAATTTCGCTCATGGGAATGCCTTAATTATAGATAGTGTTCAGTGGCGCCTGACTTCTTCGAGCATGCGCTCGCGCAAGATCTCGTTGATGCGCGTCAAGTGGCCTGCGCCTTGCGACTTGAGCCACTCCAGCACATCGTTGTCGATTCGGAAAGAAATCTGTGTTTTCAGCGGCCGGTAGAACTTGCCCACGGTCGCGTTCTCCCAGTATTCGAGCGGCAGCGTCGGCGCATCCGGATCGTTGTCGAGGCTCTTGTCCCGCCGCTCGTACAGCCTCCGCGTTTCATCGCTGATCTTCACGCGACGGAGGTTACCGGAACTGGTCTTCGTATCTGCTTTGCTCATATGCTTGTGCCTTTCTTGCTGAGATGATATGTGCGATCTCCACCTCCTCATCGCTGTGCTCCACGAAAACAACCAGCAGCAGGACCAAGTTCCTGGTCATGCCGATCATTTGGAGCCGTTGCTCGCCCTCCACGAAGTAGTTGCCGCCGGCGATCTGATTCGGGTCGGAGAACACCTCGACCGCAGTCTCGAAGGAAACTCCGTGCTTGCGGAGATTGGTTTTGGCCTTCTCCGGATCCCACGTGAATCTCATCTCCATCGACCATTCAATATTATATATTCAAAAGTGAATATACGTCAAGCTGCCGTCAATTATAGATAGCGGCGGCGGTTGTAGGAAGCCGCTTATTTCCGCCAGGGGCCGGCGGCAGGTTTGTGTACAGGAACTTGTCGCCGCTCTTGGTTATGAAGTGCAGCATGGATATGTCGATCTCCGTTTTTACTTGCTTCATGTCGCGCATGCGCACGATTAGATAAAAGCGCTGGTTTTCGTGCCAAAGATGTTTAAAGCGCTTGGTGTCGATGAACACCTTTGGCGCATCGGGCGCATACGAGCCGTATTCCAAAATGAAATACCGGCCGTTCCAGATCAACGCATGATCGCCGTGATAGAAGAAAACCGACGAAAGCCGGTTGTATTCTCCGTAAATGATGAGCGTGCCTTTGGGCGCGTGGTTGAGCGTATTGGCGATGGCGTAGGACGACATGTATGGATCAAAGGTAATCAGCGCCAGCCGCGCGGCCTGGTAGAAAATCACGAGCATGGCGGCGGCGGCTAGGATCGCGCCGCGGCCGCGCAGCAGCCAGGTGCCCAGCGCACCCACAAGAAACGCGATCGCAGCCAGGATGAGCGGCGTCCGAAGGTAGGCGAACGCGGGGAGCGTGAGATCCGCTATATGGCCCAGCGCAAGCTTGTAAAGGTTGTAATTCTTCTGCAATTCGTCGGAGATGTCTCCGGGGGTGGGCAGATTCCAGACCATGACCAGAATCGCCACAATCGCGGCTAAGGCGGCGGCGGCGATGACGCCGGAGGTGCGCATCGCTCCAGTCACCCATTTCGGGTGCGCCGCGATGACCGATCCGAGCAGCAGAGCGCAAGCCGGGTACACCGGCAGTGCGTAGTATCCCTGCGTGGTGGAGAAGCTGAAGAAGATCATGACGACGCCGATCCAGCAGAGTGCGAGCAGGTGCAGGCGGCCCGCGCGGTCTACCGGCTTATAGCGCAACCGCACCGCGCCCGGGGTAACCAGGCTCCAGGGGAAAAACCAGACCAGAAGCGAGGCCCAAAACCAAAGTCTCGGGACGGTGGCGTAATCGCGCGGCCATCTTTCGTTCAAGAAACGAAGCACTTGTTCGTTGATGAAGTAGAACCAGAAGAAACCGCGATAATGCCCGCCAAAATGCGGACTGGCATGCATCGTGAGGTCGAAATAGGGCGGGTTTTGCATGATGGCGAGGATATGCCAGGGCGCTGCGATGGCCAGAAACAGCAGCACCCCGCGGTAAACATGCATCCGATGCCAGGTCTCGCGGTCCAGCAGTTTGCCTGTGAACAGCAGATAAACCAGCACGATGCCCGCAGGGAAAACAACGCCGATAAAGCCTTTGGTCAGCACTCCGAGCGCCGCCGACGCATACATCGCCAATGCCCAGACTAAAGAGCGTTTGGGCGACTCGAGCAGACGCACAAAGCACCAAAGCGTACAGGCTATGAGCAGTACCAGGATGATGTCCGGTATGACCGTTCGTGTGAACAGATACATCCCGATGGATGTGGACAAGACCAGCCCGGAGTAAAATCCGGCGTCGCGCGAAATGGCCCAGGACGCCATGCGCATCACCAGCCAGACGAGAAGCACGGCGGCGATCGCCGTGGGCAGCTTCGCCACCCAATCGTGAATACCGAAAACGCTGTAGAGGGAAGCCGTGATCCAATATTTCAGCGGCGCCTTATCGATATATACGACCCCGTTCAAATGCCCCGTTACCCAGTTGCCCGAGAGCAGGAAATTTTTCGCCTGCGTGGCTTCGGCGGCATCGACATCGTCCATCAAATGCGGCGGAATGATGACGCCCATAAAATAGATAAAAGCTGCTATCGCGATGACTAGGGCTTGCCGGTTCCACAGGCGTGTGGCGCGGCCGCGTGGCGCGGATAGGAGTCCTTCTGTCCGGATCGAATCGTGCGCGGAGGCCATAACTGGACCGAGATTAGCATGCTGTTTTGACATTCCAGGCCTGCCCGGCGTCTGATACTCTCAAGGACAAACGATGAAATACAGCGTGGTCGTTCCGTTTCACGACGAAGAGAAGAACGTCACCGAGGTCTATGTGCAAACCAGGGCCGTTATGGAGGCCACGGCGGACAACTTCGAATTCATTTTTGTGGACGACGGCAGCGCCGACCGGACGGCAAAGCTGCTGGACGACATCGCCGAAATCGACGGCCGCGTGACCGTGGTTCATCTGCGCCGCAATTATGGGAAGACGGAGGCTTTGGTCGCCGGCTTCGATCAGGCGAGCGGCGACTACATCGTCGCTATGGATGGGGATTTGCAGCACGATCCGCAAGAGATTCCGCTGTTCATGGAGAAGCTGGACGAAGGCTACGATATGGTGTGCGGCTGCCGGGTGGCGCGGCCGGGCGATAGTGTGATTGCGAAACAGATTCCCTCGCGGATCGCGAATTGGCTCATGGCGAAGGCCAGCGGCGTGGCGATCCACGATTTCGGCGGCGGGTTCAAGGCGTTCCGCGCTGACCTGATCCGCGAGATTCCGCTTTACGGCGAGTTGCAGCGCTTCATTCCCGCGCTAGCCTCAGCCTATGGCGCGCGCATCTGCGAAGTCCCGATTGAAATCGCCAAACGCAAGCACGGCAAGTCGCATTACGGCATCGGCCGCCTGGGGCCGGTGATCTTCGATCTATTGACCATCCCGTTTCTGCTGCGCTACGCGTCCCGCCCGATGCACTTTTTCGGCAAGCTGGGATTGCTCGGGCTTTTGGGCGCGTTCGGGATCGCGGCGTGGCTCGCGTTTGACTGGATTGTGCTCGGGACGAGTCTGATGAAAGAGCACGGCCCGCTGATGATGTTCACGGGCTTTCTCATGGTGGCGGCTCTGCAACTTATCTGCCTGGGATTTGTCGGCGAGATGATGGCGCGGCAGTATCACCGCAGCGCGGTAGGCCGCCGCGAATCGGAAGTGCTGCGGATTACGCACCACAAGAGCAGCTAAGGTAAACCGGGGACAGGCGGCTTTGTCCACGCGCAAAAACCGCTTGGGACAGAGTCGCCTGTCCCCGAGCATCGCAAGAGCCGATCCGCTTCATCGGGCATTCACCACGCAGCGGAACCCCAGCGTGCCGGAGCGGTCGTAGCTCGGGGCCATCAGCAGAAGCTTACTATGCCGGTCGTTCCGGTAAGCTTGCGGGAAATACCAAAGCGAGCCTTGCGGTT
>JBOGMI010000046.1:0-4259 GCA_050746645.1 Bryobacteraceae bacterium
CGTTTGCCAGATCCTGAATCTTCTGCCCAACATCGGTATCGCCCTTGTTCCAGCAGATGTAACCGAAAACATCGCCGGCGAGGAAAACGTTGTAGGGAACGAGCTTGTCGCGCGCCTCTGCCAGAAAACTGTCGATCGCCTTCGAACGCGATTCCTCCGTGCTGGGGCGGGAAAAGGTCAGGCCCTTGAAGGCCGGGAAACGTACGTGGTCGAACTGAATCTCGTCGAAGCCTTGCTTGGCCGCATCCACCGCGATGGCGATGTTGTACTCACGCACTTGGCGCGCGAACGGATCGCAGCAGGCAAGGCCCTCCAGGTCCCGAAAAAGTTTGCCGTTCTTGAGCACAGCGAATTGCGGACGCGCCGTGCAGAGCACATTGTCGCGAAAAGTGACAATCCGCGCAATCGTGTAAAAGCCGCGCCGATGCAGACTCCCGAGCAGTGCATGGATATCCGGAATGGTCGCAATCTTCTCGGCGCCGATTTGCGCGGCCAGCGGCACAGCCGCGCGGTAGGAGAGGAACCCGTGGTCGTCCTTGACATCGATCACCACTGCGTTGATCGAGGTATCGGATGCCAGGCGCAGCGCCGGTTCGCGAACGGCCTTCGATCCGACGCCCCAATAGGAAAGGTAAACCGCGTGCGGCCTCACCTTCGCCAGCCTCAATTGCATATGCTTCGCGCCGTGCGCGTCGGCTGTGACACCTGTGCGTCCATAGCCATAAGCTCGCGCCAGCACACTGGGCCCGTTCGCGGAAATGGCGAAATGCCCGTGCGCATCGGCGCGGACAACGGTGGATCCGACGGTCACAATCGCTCCGGAAACCGGTTTCCCAGTAGCCGAGTCAAGAACAGCGCCGGAATAATCGGCGGCTGAGGCGAGCACAGCGGCGGCAAGCAAACCGGCGGCGATGCGGGTGAAGAAGATCATGGGCAGCTACATTGCTATCGTGCTTTAAACCGGAAAACTTCACAGCGAAAAAGTGGCAGTAGTTGCAAATAATTTTCCTAGCGTCACCTCCACGGAAACAAACATGACGGCATCGGATGTTTTGGTAGAAAGCCTTATCGATTGGGGCGTGGATACGGTCTTCGGCCTGCCCGGAGACGGCATCAATGGGTTCGTGGAGGCGCTGCGCACGCACAAAGACCGCATTCGCTACGTCCACGTGCGGCACGAAGAGACCGCCGCCATGGCCGCCTGCGGTTACGCGAAATTTACGGGCAAACTCGGCGTCTGCTTCGCCACCGCGGCGCCGGGCGCGATCCACATGCTGAATGGCCTCTACGACGCCAAGATCGATCAGGCGCCCGTGCTCGCCATTTCGGGCATGACCTATCACGACCTGATCGGCACGCATTACCTACAGGACATGAACCAGGACTACCTGTTTCAGGACGTTGCCATTTACAACCAGCGGCTGATGGGCCCGGCGCACGCGAAAAACATCGTCGATTACGCCTGCCGAGCGGCGTTGAGCAACCGCGCCGTGGCGCACATCGCGCTACCGATCGATTACCAGTCCGCCTCGATGGAAAGCGAGAAGCGGTTCAAGCGCAACCTCAAAGGCCACACTTCGGAAGCCTTCACCGTTCCCAAGCGCATTCCGGAACGAACACAATTGGAGCGAGCGGCGCGGGCTCTCCAGGGCAAAAAGAAGATCGCGATTCTGGTTGGTTCCGGCGCACGTGGCGCGCGCGAAGAGGTGGAGCAGGTCGCGGAACGCCTCGGCGCGCCGGTCGTGAAAGCCTTGCTCGGCAAGGACGTTCTTCCCGACGATAGCCCCTACACCACCGGCGGCACCGGTGTGGTCGGCACGCGGCCCTCCTCCGACGCGTTTGAAAACTGCGATGCTCTGGTGATCATCGGCAGCTCGTTTCCCTACATAGAATTTCTGCCCAAACCCGGCCAGGCTCTGGGCGTCCAAATCGATCACAAACCCGAGCGCATCGGCTTGCGCTATCCGGTGGACATCGGCCTAGTCGGCGATGCGCAGGCAACACTGCGCGAATGGTTACTCTATTTGCCGCGGAATGACGACCGCGCGTTTCTGAAGCAAGCGCAAAAAGGCATGGAAGAGTGGTGGGACTTAATGGAAGAACGCGGCACGCGCACCGAGAAACCGATGAAGCCGCAAGTAGTCGCCTGGAACCTGAGTCAACTGCTCACGGACGACGCCATCGTCACCGGCGATTCTGGGACCGTCACTACCTGGGCGGCGCGCATGAAACTCCGCGCTCAGCAGCAGTTTTCTTTCAGCGGCACCTTGTGCAGCATGGCGGCCGGGCTGCCGTATGCGATCGGCGCGCAGATCGCCTATCCGGGCCGCCAGGTCGTCACATTTACCGGCGATGGTTCGCTCACCATGATGATGGGCGATCTGGTCACGCTCGCGCAATATAAGCTGCCGGTGAAAGTTGTGGTGCTGAAAAACAACACCCTCGGACTGATTAAGTGGGAGCAGATGATCTATCTCGGCAATCCCGAATATGGCGTCGATCTGTATCCGGTCGATTTCGTCAAAGTTGCCGAAGCCTGCGGGCTGAAAGGCGTGCGCATCGAGAACCCTAAGAATTGCAAGCGGCAATTACAGGACGCGCTGGCGGCGGACGGCCCCGTTGTCATCGAATGCATCACCGATCCGAACGAGCCGCCGATGCCGCCCAAGGCCACCAAAGACGAGATCAAGAAACTGACGAAGGCGCTGGCTCGCGGAGAGCGCGACCGCGCGCGCATTTCCCTGACGATCGGGCGTCAGGCGATGGACGAAGCGCTTTTTCCCGCGAGCGATTGGGGCGCGGGAGCACGCGCGGTGCAGAAGATCACCGGCAAAAAGGAGGACAAGCATTGATTCCTCCCAAGGAAGTCCTGCCGGAACAGGAAGCGCAAGAGCTTGCGCGCAGGCTGCGGCGGCGGACGCGAGCGGAAGTGCGCTTCGATTCCGGCGCGCGCGCGCTGTACGCGTCGGATTTGTCGATCTATCGTCAGGTGCCGGTCGGCGTGGTCGTCCCGCGCACTTATGAAGACGTGATCCGCACGGTCGAACTCTGCCGCGAGTTCAATGCGCCAATCTTCGGCCGGGGCTGCGGCACCAGTCTCGCCGGCCAATGCTGCAATGCCGCGGTCGCCATCGATTTCTCGAAGTATCTGAACAAGGTGCTCGAAATCAACCCGAAGAAGAAATATGCCTGGGTCGAACCGGGCGTGGTTCTGGACCTCCTACAGGAGGATGCCAAGAGGGACGGCTTAATGCTTGGCCCTGATCCTGCCACGCACGAATACTGCACGATCGGCGGCATGGTCGGCAATAACTCCTGCGGCGTTCACACCGTGATGGCGGGACGCACCGCGGACAATGTCGAGGAATTGGACATCCTGACTTACGACGGCATTCGCATGACCGTCGGCCGCACGAGCGAATCGGAGTTGGAGGCGATCATCCGCAAGGGCGGCCGGCGCGGCGAAATTTACGCCAAGCTCAAGAACATCCGCAACCGCTACGCGGACGAAATTCGTGCCCGGTTCCCCAAGATTCCGCGCCGCGTATCGGGATTCAACCTGGACGAACTTCTGCCCGAGAACGGGTTTCACGTTGCGCGGGCGCTGGTCGGAACCGAGAGCACCTGCGCGATTACCCTGCGCGCCAAGATGAAGCTGGTGCACCGCCCGCAGCACCGCGCACTAGTCGTCGTTTGCTTCCCCGACATGTTCGCGGCGGGCGATCGCGCCGCGGCGTTTCGCGACCTAGGCCCAATCGGCCTCGAATGTTTTCACAGCAAGGTGATCCAAAACGAACATCGCAAGGGCAACAAGATGCCCGGCGAAAAACTCTTGCCCGAGGCGGACACCTACGTGCTGCTCGAATTCGGCGCAGACTCAAAAGAAGAAGCCGTCCGGCTGGCAAAAGAGTCCATTGGGAAGATTCGTGACATCGACGATAAACATACCGAGCTCCGGCTCATCGAAGACGATCGTGAGCAAAAGCTGATCTGGAAAGTGCGCGAAAACGGGGTGGGCGCGAGCCGCATTCCAGGGGTGGAAGACGCCTGGCCAAGCTGGGAAGATGCCGCGGTTCCGGTCGATCAAGTCGGCAACTATCTGCGCGAGCTGCAAAGGTTGCTCGACAAACACGGTTACACCATGACCATGTTCGGGCACATCGGTGATGGGTGCCTGCACACGCGCATTACCTTTAATCTGAAGACCGCCGAGGGCGTGAAGCAGTATCGGGCCTTTCTGACGGAAGCGGCGCACGTGG
>JBOGMI010000047.1:0-5195 GCA_050746645.1 Bryobacteraceae bacterium
GCTCACGGAATCATCGAAACCCCTGTCTTTATGCCCGTCGGCACGCAGGGCACGGTCAAGGGGTTGACTCCGCGGGCGCTGCTCGACGACCTCGACGCCCGCATCATTCTGGCCAACACCTACCATCTATTTCTTCGCCCCGGGCACGAGCGTATCGAGCGTCTGGGCGGCCTGCACAGCTTCATGGCCTGGCCGCGCGCTATCCTCACCGATTCCGGCGGCTTTCAGGTCTTCAGTCTCGATGCCCTGCGCAAAGTGACCGAAGAAGGGGTGCTGTTCCATTCGCATTTGAACGGCGACCGGCATTTCTTCACGCCCGAAAGCACGGTGGATGTCCAACTCGCCTTCGGAAGCGACATCATGATGATGCTCGACGAATGTCTCGCCTGGCCGGCGCCATATGAGGCTGCGGAAGCTTCCATGCGCCGCACCGTGCGCTGGGCCCAAACAGGCTATCAACATTACTTGAAGCGCGAAAAAGGGCAGCATTGCGCATTGTTCCCTATTGTGCAAGGCTCGATGTTTCCGGATCTGCGCCGCGCCTGTGCCGGCCAACTGCTGGAACTCGATGCGCCCGGATACGCGATTGGGGGCCTGTCAGTCGGAGAACCGCGCGCCCTGAGCCAGGAGATCGCCGCCGCGACCGCCGCGCTGCTGCCGGAGGACCGGCCTCGTTACGTCATGGGCGTGGGCATGCCCGAGGAACTGCCGCGTTATGTCGCCCAAGGCGTTGACATGATGGATTGTGTCCTGCCCAGCCGCAACGCACGCAACGGTTATCTCTTTACTTCGATGGGGAAAGTGGTGATTAAACAGGCTCGCTATCGGGAAGATGAGAGCCCGCTCGACCCCGCCTGCGCCTGCTATACGTGCCGGACCTTCACGAAAGCTTACCTGCGCCACCTGTTCCAAGCGGGCGAGATTCTCTTTTCAGTACTAGCTACCTGGCACAACATTCACCACTACCTTGACATTATGCGCCGAATGCGTCACTCTATCGTTGTCGGGCAGTTTCCTGCTTTTGTAAAATCGTTTCAGTCCGGTTCGCCGGTTTCCGATTAAAATCCATGGTGGCCGTCGTGGCGCAAGCCATCGGTTTTTGCAGCCCGCGAATGGTGACACTGCTCAATTGAATCAACTCCTATGTTGTACTCGTTGATCCTCCTGCAGACAGCCGGCAAATCCACGCCGGGAAGCTCCTTCATGGCCGGCGGGCTGTTGCCGATCATAATCATGATCGCCATCTTCTACTTCCTCGTATTCATGCCGATGCGCCGGCAGCAGAAGAATACGAAAGAGCTGTTGAAGACGCTGCAAAACGGCCAGACCGTGCTCACCAGCGGCGGAATCATCGGTACGATTGTGGCGGTGAACGATGATACGCTTATACTTCGTATTAAGCCCGACAATCTGAAGATTCAGGTGGCGAGGAGTTCCGTTACCAGCCTCGTCGGCAGCAATGAGCCCGCGAGCGTGAAGAAGTAGGTCCCAGGCGCAAAGCACCACTCTATAGCTATGAAGCGGCATCTTCGACTCAAATTCCTTTTCATCGCCGTCGTGACTCTCGTCTGCCTGTACGGCATCTTCGGCGCCCCCACCAGCAGCGCCGGCCTGGTAAACAATCTGCACAACAACATTCAACTTGGCCTCGATCTTCGCGGCGGCACCTACATGGTGGTCGAGGTCAAGCAGCAGGACGCCTTCAATGCGCAGGCGGGCGGCGACGTCAACCATTTGCGCCCGGCGTTCCAAAAGGCGGGCGTTTCGTTCTCCTCCATTAGTGTTGAAGACGCCAAGACGCTGCAAACCGCGACCAAGGTTGCGATCGACATCAAGGGCGTGCCCCTCACCCAGTCGAACAATTTCCGCACCGTGTTGCACGACAACGTGCCCAATTGGATCGTGACCCAGGTGAACGATACCGATTACCGGCTGACCATGCGGCCGTCGGATGCACTCACTTTATGGAACCAGGTGCTCAAGCAGACCAAGAACATTCTGGACAAGAAGATCAACGCGCTCGGTTTGAAAGAAGCGACGGTTCAGCAGCGCAGCAAGGCATCCGATTCGCAGCTTCTGATTCAGCTTCCCGGTATGAGCGATCCCTCGCACGTGAAGCAGATTCTGCAGACTGCCGCGGTTCTGGATCTCTACGACGTCCAATCCGGTCCTTATGCCAGCCGGGCGGAAGCGCTGTCGCAGACCGGGGGGATTCTGCCTGCCGGAACCAAGCTGATCGGCGGCGGTCCGGCGCAAGGGAAAGCCGGCGGGGTGTACGTGGTCTCCCAGGTTCCGATCATTCACGGTAGCGATATCCGCAACGCGCGCCCTGAGCAGGGCCAGATGCCGGGAAGCTGGGATACCGCGTTTATGCTTAGCGAGAGCGCGGCCAAACGATTTTCTACCTATACCGGCAGCCATATCGGCAAGCTGCTGGCGATCGTGCTGGATGGCCAGGTGCTCGAAGCGCCTGTCATTAAGGGCCAGATCAGCGACAACGGAGTCATCGAAGGCGAGGCCAGCCAGGAGGATGCGGCGGATCTCGCGCTGAACCTCAAGGCTGGAGCACTGCCCGCAGGGGTCAAGTATTTACAAGAGGATACGGTCGGACCGTCGCTCGGCGAAGATTCCATCCACGAGGGTTTGGCGGCGGGCATCGCCGGAGTTCTCGCGGTCGTGATCGCGATGCTCATCTACTACAAAAAGAGCGGCATCAACGCTACGCTGGCGCTGATTCTGAACGGTATCATCCTGCTCGCTTGCCTGGGTTACTTCGGCGCCGTGCTGACCCTGCCGGGCATCGCGGGCATCATTCTGACCGTAGGTATGGCGGTCGATGCCAACGTGCTCATTTTCGAGCGTATCCGCGAAGAACTGCACAATGGGAAAGCCATTTCGCCCGCCGTCGATACCGGATTCAACAAAGCTTTTCTGACGATTATCGATACCCACGTCACCACCGTGGTCTCCTGCGCGATCCTGTTTATGTTCGGCTCCGGGCCGGTGAAAGGCTTCGCGGTCACCCTGGTGATCGGTTTGATCGCCAACGTTTTTACCGCCGTATTTGTCTCCAAGTGCATTTTCGATTGGGAACTGTCGCGGCCGAAACCGGTCACGGCGCTCAGTATTTAGCGGAGGAATGGAAATGGCTGAGGAGCGTCTGTTTGGGTGCCGCACGGCGGGAACATTTATGATTTGCCCGGTGTCTATCCCGGTAGATGCCAGCCACTAGAGCCAGATGCAGATTTTCACACGACCGAATTTCGACTTTCTCGGCAAGAAATGGCCGTTCATCTTCTTGTCGCTGGCGGTTTTGGCAGCCGGTTTGATCAGCTTGTATGTCAAAGGCGGTCCGCGCTACGGGATCGATTTTACGGGAGGTGCGTTGATAGACGTGAACTTTATCCACCGCCCTTCCGCCGAGGCGATTCGAAAGGCGCTGCAAAAACAATTCCCGGAGGGAGTGCAGGTCCAGGAAATTACCAAGGCCGGGCACCGGCAAGAAGTGTTTATTTCCACCGAGCTAAAGAACAACACTTTGACGGATGCCCGTGACGAAATGGTGGCGGCCCTCAACGCGGCCTTCAATCACCCGGTCGCCGGCAAGCTCGATATCAATACTGCGACCGAGGTCCAGATCGCCGACCGCTTGCGCCAGCCGCTCGGGAGCGCCGGCGTCTCGCTCTCGGACGATCAGATCCAGGCGCTTGCCGGCCATATCGTCGATTATCGGAACGCCCACTCGGGGCTGATTGCGAACCTCAACGATCTCTCCCCGGTCCCCGGCGTGTCGCCGAAAGTCCTGAACGTGGTGGAACAGCAGACCTATCCGGGCGGCTTAGCCGTGCGGAGTTTCGAGATGGTCGGCCCCAAGATCGGCGCCGAGCTCAGGCAACAGGCCATCGATGTGGTCCTCGTGGCGCTCGGTGCAATGCTGGTCTACATTGCGTTCCGCTTTGAGTGGATCTACGGCCTCGCCGCCGTCATCGCGGTTTTTCACGACACCATCATCACCATCGGGCTGTTTTCGCTCTTCGATAAGAAGATCGACTTGACTGTGATTGCGGCTTTGCTTACCCTTGTTGGTTACTCGATGAACGATACCATTGTGACGTTCGATCGAATCCGCGAAAATTTGAAATTACAGCGCCGCGGGACTTTTGATGAGCTGGTGAACCTCAGCATCAATCAGACCTTGAGCCGGACCGTGCTGACTTCCGGTCTGACGTTCCTTGCGGTATTGTCGCTGTTCTTATTCGGCGGCCCGGTGCTGAATGGGTTTTCTTTTGCCCTGGTTGTTGGTATTATTGTCGGAACTTACTCTTCGATTTTTATCGCCAGCCCGATTCTGATTTTCTGGCAGCATGCCTCCGAAGGACGCAAACGGAGAGCGCGGCCGGTCGCGGTGCCTGCGCGCATCGCGCCGGAGCCGGTGAAAACCGTGCCCAAAGTCTCGGCGCCGGCGAGGACGCTGCCCAAAATCGCGCCGCCGCCCGAGGTAGAGCCGGTCGAAGCCGCTCCTCCCAAGCCCGTACCGGTGGGCGCGGGAAATCGCGCCAAGCCGGAGAGTGCGGGAACGCGCAGCGGCAAGCCCGCGCGCCGTCCCTATAAAGGATATAAGAAAAAGAAGTGATCAGGAGCTAAATCCGCGCTGGCCGAAGCCATGCGAAGGAGATTGAAATGGGAATGTTCGACCAAACATTTGTAGACGGCACAACAAAAACGAGAAAGCCATACACGGTGGTGCTGTCGGTCGTCTTACAGGCGATTGCCATTGGCATTTTGATTCTGATTCCTCTGATCTATACGGAGGTTTTGCCCAACGCTTCGCTGAAGAGCATGCTCATTGCTCCGCCGCCGCCTCCACCACCGCCACCACCACCGCCGCCGAAGCCCAAGACGCCGCCCAAGCCCGTGGTCCGGCAGTTTGTGGCCAATAAGCTGCTGGCGCCCAAGGCGATTCCGACCACTGTGGCCACTATTACCGGTCCTGCGCCCTCGATGGGAGGCGTGGAGGGCAGTTCTGGCGCGGGCGAGCTCAGCGGCCAGATTGGCAATATTCCCGCTCCGCCTCCGCCTCCGCCTCCGGCGCATACAGGCCCGGTGAAAATCGGCGGCAACGTGATGGCGGCGAAGTTGATTCGCAAGGTTTCGCCGGTCTATCCGCCGCTCGCGCGCTCGGCCCGCGTGCAGGG
>JBOGMI010000048.1:0-1900 GCA_050746645.1 Bryobacteraceae bacterium
CGCAGATCTGGTATCAGATCCAGACCAAGTTCCGCGACGAGCCGCGGCCGAAATCGGGCTTGCTGCGCGTGCGCCAGTTCCTCATGAAGGATTCCTACACCTTCGACATGGACGCTGCCGGTCTCGATGCCGCTTACAAAAAACACTACAGCGCCTATTGCCGCATTTTCGATCGCGCCGGTCTCGAATACATGGTTGTAGAAGCGCACTCCGGCGCCATGGGCGGCAGCGAATCGCACGAGTTTATGGTTCGCTCTGATGCCGGCGAGGATTTTGTCGCCCATTGTCATGGCTGCGGCTATGCAGCCAATCTCGAAAAAGCAATTTCGAAGGCAAGCGCGCCCGCCGCGCCCGATCCCGAAGGCGAGTTCGATCCCGAGCCGTTTCACACGCCGGGTTTCAAAACCATCGCCGAGGTTTCCGCCTTCACCAAACTTCCCGAAACTTCGCAAATGAAGAGTCTCGTGATGGTGGCGGACGGCTCAGCGGTGCTGGTCATGCTGCGCGGCGATCATCAGCTCAGCGAAACCAAATTAGCCGGTGTGCTGAATGCTGCGGATCTGCGCCAGGCCCATCCGGAAGAGATCCGCGATCTCTTCGGCGCGAGCGCTGGTTCGTTAGGACCAGTCGGCGTGAAGAATTTGCGCGTTCTCGCCGATGGCGTGCTTCATGACCGTCGCAACATGATCGCCGGAGCCAATCGCGACGACTACCACCTGAAAAATGTCACGCCCGGCGAGGATTTCCAGCCTGAATACCACGATCTGCGCCAGGTCGCCGAAGGCGACTCTTGCGCCAACTGCGGCGCAAAGGTCGAAATCGTCAAAGCCATCGAACTTGGGCATATCTTCAAGCTGGGCTACAAATACTCCGAATCGATGGGCCTTCGCGTTCTCGACGAAAGCGGGAAAGAAATTACGCCGATCATGGGTTCTTACGGAATCGGCATCGAGCGCATTCTGACTTGCGCCATCGAATTGTTCCACGACAAGGACGGCATCTCTTTGCCTGCCTCGATCGCTCCGTTTTCGGTCGTGATCACGCCTGTTAATTATGCCGACGCGCTACAGAAAGAGGCTGCGGACGCGCTCTATGCCGAATGCGTCCAAGCCGGGATTGACGCGCTTTTGGACGACCGCGACGAGCGCCCCGGCGTCAAATTCAAAGACGCCGACCTCATCGGCATTCCTTATCGCATCACCATCGGCAAAAAACTAGCTACCGGAAAGGTGGAGATGACCGAGCGGCGCATACGCGCATCCAAGGATGTCTTATTACATGACGCCGTGGCTCGGCTGCAGAGCAGCCTATTGTCCCGCTAATTCTCCCTCCGGGCCGCCCCGGACGCTGTTGCCCCAGGGGGCGGCCAAGAAGGTGAGGGGTATAAGTTGTTTCGCTTTTAGGCTAGAGTGGCAGCCGCCTGTCTGCGCCTGCGCATGAACCCGATACCCGCCAAGCCGATCAAGCCGAAGCCCATAAGGCCGAGAGACAAAGGCTCCGGAACGGCAGAACCGACCAGGAATTCTTGGTTCGAGCCGTTTACATCCGTCAGGATCTGGTAATTCGAAAAATCGAACGTCCCGAGCGAACTTGCGCTGAAGCCGTCGTTCACAGCGATATTGAAAGCATTGGTTTGAATCGTGCTCGTGTTGCTGCCGAATAATGTCGGATCGAAAACGCTCCAAGCCGCCTCCTGCAGCGTAAGCCGATCGCTGAGACTGCCCTTGCTGGGACCGTCAATGAGATCGAACAGAATGGTGTCGATCTCATAACCATACGTTGAGTTGAGGGTATATCCAAGCACGCTCGCTGTATTGGCCCCATTGTACGTTTTACTGATATCGCCGCCAACTGTGCTGACGTTAGCAGTCCAACTATTGCCGACATTGCTCTCGTGAAG
>JBOGMI010000049.1:0-20268 GCA_050746645.1 Bryobacteraceae bacterium
GTCATTTACGCACTTAGGTGGTTTGGCAGTAAGCGACGGACGTGTGTATGTGGCAACTTACGATGGAATCGTTTATGCGTTTGGGTTGAAGGGCGAATAGCGCTGGCGCATCAGTAGCGGCCTTCGAGAACGCATTCACCTCATCGGTCATCGGATCGAATGCGTGTGGATCGATGAGCTTCGCTTTCCCTCGGAGTGTTCCGTATTTTCGCTTCGGCTTTTCTGCCGCTGGAGCGGGCGAAAGCACGGCGACCGGTTTTTTGTAGCGTGAAATTGCGATGCTCTTGCCCTTCTCCACTTCTTTGAGTAGCTCGGGAAGACTCGCTTTTGCGTAAGCCGCGCTAACGGTCTTCATAAAAATGTCAGGACGGACGGAGGAGGGATGGCTCCCCGACATGGATTCGAACCACGATTAACGGCTCCAAAGGCCGCTGTCCTACCATTAGACGATCGGGGAGTGACACCGCTCCAGCGGCGGCCGCACTTCAGTGTAGCAAGGGAGAGACCATTCGTTTTTTTGCCTGTCCTCTCCGGCGAGCGCCGCCTGGGAAGGCGGCGGCAGCCTAAAAGGCTGACCCCACAGACCACGAAAGCTGAGCTACCAATCCGAATAAGGCGTGCCTTCCAGGCTGACCTTATCCGAGCCGCTCTTGACGTCCCAAATGCCGGGCGTGCCGGTGTCTCCGCCGACTGGCGTGTTTTCCATGATCACGCGCCAGGTCTGGTTGGAGCCGGTCATCGGGTCCTGCGGAATCTGCCGCAAATAGCCGTCTGTCACCAAATCCCGCAGGCTTTGCGGAGCCTGCTGCTTATCGAGCGTATACTCGTCGATCACGTTGCGCATGGTAAACAAATCGTTGCGCAACACGCTTTCCTTCGCCCGCGTGATCGATTTTTGATAGATCGGCACCGCGATCGCGAGCAGCACAGAGATGATGGCCATCACGACCATCAGCTCGATCAGGGTGAAGCCGCGCAGGCGGCGTGCGATATTGCGAGTGCTTGTGCCGATCGCTTTCATCACCACTCCGAGTACCTCGTTACCATTCCGAGTACGGGGTGCCGTCGCTGCCGGTTTCGTCCGATTTGGAATAGACATCAAAGACGTCCTGGCCGCCCCAGGAAGTGGAATCGGGATCGTCCTGCATGCTGCGCTTGCCCCAATCGGCGCTGCCGGTCATGGGATCTTTGGGGATGCGGCGAAGAAAGCGGATCTTGCCGCTCTGGTCGTTTCCGGCGATGGTGTTGGCCAGCGGAACGCCATCCACCAGGATCTGAAGGGTCGCCGGATAACAATACTGCTCATTATCCCCGGCCGGAATCTTGCCCTCGTCGCAAAGGTCCTTGTATTTATCGATGGCCGCGCGCATGTGTTCCAGATCCCGGCGCAGTTCGGTCTCGCGCAGACGTCTGATTTGCCAACGAGCTGTCGGGACCGCCATCGAACTGAGAATGAGCAGGATGGTAAAGGCGACGATCAGTTCAATAAGCGTGAACCCGGATTCGCCGCGAAAAGGTCGCTTACGCTTCCGGCTCGGTTTCGGCTCCATCGTCTATTTTATCGGCTTTGGCGGAGCCGTCTGCGGAGCGCGTCTGACGCTTACCACGCCATTGGTGCCGGCATAGACGCCCTTTTCGGCCGTGATGGCGAGCTCGCTCTGCGCCGATCGAATGATGTGCGGCACCAGGGCTATCAAAATCTCATCGTCTGTGTCCGTCGTGTCTTTTTCACCGAACAGATAGCCGAGCAGCGGGATATTCGTCAGTCCCGGAAAGCCGCTGAGGCTTCTGGCTTTTTCGACATCGGAAAGCCCGCCGAGCAGACTGACCTGACCGTCCGTCATGCGAATGTCCGCTGTGTCCACCTGCTGGCCGATTTCGGGTTCCGAAATGCCTGCAATCTGGATATCCTTCAGGACGTTCGTGAGCGAAACCTTGATGTGCATCGTGATATCGTGCGGCCCATTGACGTGTGGCTGAAGGTCGATCTCGGTGCCCACGTCCACCTGCTGGAATTGCGTAGTCGCGTAAGGAATCGCTCCGGGTGTGGCGATCGCCGAATTGAGCGAGCCCGACACATACGGGATCCTCTCGCCGATCTTGAGCACGGCTTTACCTCCATCGACCGCGCGCACTTCGGGACGCTGCAGAATGTGGGTCGAGCTGTCATTCATCAGCGCGTTCACCAGCGTGCTGGGGAGCGTGACGCCGTAATCTTGCGTCGTGAGATGGGGGATCTGGGCCAGGGAAATGAGCGGTGAAGTGGCGGTGCTTGTACCGGTGCCTGTGCCCGTTGTGCCCGTTCCAGTGCCAGTGCTGGTGGTGCTGGTACCGAGCGAATTACGCGGCGTAAAGTCCAGCGGCACCTTCAGCCCGCCTTGGCCCAGCAAGGAGGCTCCTATGTTTCGCACCTTCGTTTTATTGACCGCCATCACAATGACGTCGACCAGCACTTCCGGCTTCGGCCGGTCGAGATCGTGTACCAGTTTTTGGATCAGGGCGATGGTATCCGGCGTGCCGCGCGCGACGATCGCGTATTCGCTTGGAACCTGGAAGATGCCGGTGTTCAGATGGGCGCCGGTGCGGATGGCGTTGAACATCTGGCTGAACTCGGCGGGCGTCGCCGCGTTTTGAATGTAGAACACCTTCACTACCTCGTCCTCGTATTCGAGCCGTTTGGCCTGCGTGTCCTGGGTGACGAAAATGGCGTTCGAGCTGATGGGCTTCCAAAAGGTGTGGGTGATCAGCGCCACATAGTCGAGCGCCTCGTCAAGCGAGACGTTGCTGAGGTTGAGATTGAAATTGTGCGTGGCGCCGGGCGTTTGGATGCCCTGGGGATCGAACAGAACATTGATTCCTGCCAGCTTGCCCACGCTCTCATAAAGGACACGTGCCGGCTGGTTGTTCATTTTGAGAAACGGGATATGCGCATTGAGCGGCTCCAGCGTGGGCGGCGCTTCGAGTGAGTTGATGTTCTTTTGCAGCTCCTGCTGTGCTTTTTCGGCCGGCGTCAGGATGATGGTCCCCTTGGGCGCGGTCCGCTTCTCACGAATCATGGCCTGGGTCTGCTCCAGAAGCTGGAGGGAGATTTGCGAGCCTGGGTCGGCGACGATCGCGCGCTGGAATTGCAATAGGGCGTCCTGAAGCTTTTGCTGTTTCAGCAACTTACGGCCCAGCGCGAGATGCTGCCCGGAAGCCTCGGCCTGCGCCCGGTGCTCTGCCAATAAATAGGCCGGCTCCTGGGGATCGGTGCCCACGGCTTGGTCGAACAAATTGAGCGCGCGGTCGTAGTCCTTCTGTTGCTCCGCTTTCCGCCCCTGCTTCAAGAATTTGTCGCCGTGCTTATTCCGGGCTTGCGCCGGTACAACCAGCAACGCGGCCACACAGAGCGTCCCTGTGCAAAAAGCTAATCGATTTAGAAGATTCACTTTGGACAAGTTCCAGCCATGTTAAACTACCAATCGCACGCGATTGCCCCTCAGAACAATTGTTCGGCGGCGGCGATTTTCCTCTCTCGTTTCGATTAAAAGACGTTCGCGGACGCCGGCTCGTTGAGGAGTCCTCCCATTATGCCCGAAGACGCCATCAAATTGCTGAGCGAAAACCGCGCCGCCGGGCACAGCTACCACCTGCTGGAACGCTACGAGGCGGGCCTGGTGCTGACCGGCACCGAGGTTAAGTCGGCGAAGGCCGGGAAAGCGCAGCTCAAGGAAAGCTACGCCGAAGTGAGCGGCGGCGAAGCTTGGCTGCTGAACGCGCATATCAGCGAATATTCGCACGGCAACCTGATGAATCATCCGCCGGTCCGCAAGAGGAAACTCCTGCTGCATCGGCGCGAAATCGAAAAACTGCAGGCCGCGACGCGGGAAAAGGGCCTGACCATCGTGGCCACGCGGCTGTATCTGAAAAACGGCCATATCAAAATTGAGATTGCGGTCGCGAAGGGCAAGAAATTTCACGACAAGCGGGAGGCGCTCAAGGCTAAAGAAATGCAGGCCGAGGCGAAGGCCGCTTTGGCAAGGCGGGCGCGGCGGTAAGGAGCTTTCAGTTTTCAGTTTTCAGTCCTCAGTTACCTGATCACCGTAAGCTGAAAAGTGACAACTGACAACTGAAAACTTTCTTTCCCATGCAAATCCACATCGACTCCTCACCCGCCGAAACCTACCAGGCCGACGCGTTAGCTATTCTTTGCTTTGAGACCGGGGACGAGCCGTCCCTGGCTGAGCAATCGGGCTGGCTCGCCGATATCCGCGCTTCGGGCGAGTTTACCGGCAAGCTTTGCGAGTTCTCGCTTCTCCACCGGCCCCAGGGCGTTGCGGCGAAACGGCTGGTTGTCATGGGCGCAGGCAAGCGCGAAAAATTTTCTCCGGCCGAAGCGAGAAAGGCCGCCGGTGCGCTGGTGCGGACGCTCCCAGGCAAGGGTATCCGAAGGCTTGCTTTACTGGCGTGCGAGCCGTATGCGCCCGGCGACATGGAAGCCATTGTCGAGGGCGCGATCCTCGGCGCTTGGGAGCCTTCTGCCTACAAGTCCGAAGGTAATGACAAGCAGATCGAAGGCTTCACCGTCATGGTTCCCGGCGCGAAAAATTTGAATGCGCTGCAAAACGCCTGCGAACGCGCCCGGCTGGTTGCCGAATCGCAAAACCGGACGCGCGCGCTGGTGAACGAGCCGCCGAACAAGCTGAATCCCGCCGCTATGGCGAAGGCTGCGCGCGAGATGGCGGCCGAAGCCGGGCTCGAGTGCGAAGTTCTCGACCGCGAGGCCATGGCGAAACTGGGCATGGGCGCACTGCTCGGCGTCGCCCAGGGCAGCATCAATCCGCCGTTCCTGATCGCGCTGAAATATCGCCCTTCGAGTCCTTCGGGCGCCGATCATCTCGCGCTCATCGGCAAGGGCGTCACCTTCGATACCGGCGGCATCTCCATCAAGCATGCCGATGGCATGGAGAAGATGAAATACGACATGGCGGGCGCCGCGGCGGTCATCGGCGCCATGCGAGCCATCGCGCATTTGAAACCGGCGATTCCTGTCACCGGCTACATTCCGACGGTCGAAAACATGCTTGGCGGCAATGCGCAGCGACCCGGCGATATCGTTACCTCGCTCTCCGGCAAAACCATCGAAGTGCTCAACACCGATGCCGAAGGGCGGCTGATTCTGGCCGATGCGATCACTTACGCCAAGCGCAACGGGGCGACGCATCTGGTGGATGCGGCCACGCTCACCGGCGCTATCGGAATCGCACTCGGAGCGCACAATATGGGCGCGTTCAGCAATCACCAGCCTTTTTGCGATCAGATGCTGGCCGCGGTCCGCGGCGCCGGCGAAAAGGCGTGGCAATTGCCGGTCGAAGACGAGTACCGGGATTCCCTGAAATCCGCATTCGCCGATTTGCCCAATATCAGCGGCAATCGTCAGGCGGGAGCAACCGTCGCGGCCTGGTTTCTGCGCGAGTTCGCCGACCCCACGCCCTGGGTCCACCTCGACATTGCTTCCACCGCCTGGCTCGACGACGCCAAGCCCTGGATGGCGAAAGGTCCGACCGGCGTGGGGGTGCGCTCCTTCATCGAACTCGCCTCCGGCTGGGGCCGCGATTGATTTCGCTATCCTAAACGGCGGAGGTCACATGCAGCTTCGTGTTTTGGCGTTTGTTCTGGCGGGTGGAAAGGGAACCCGGCTGCATCCGCTCACCAAAGAGCGCGCTAAACCAGCGGTCCCCTTCGGCGGCCGCTACCGCATCGTCGATTTTGTTCTCAGCAACCTCATCAACTCCGGCATTTACTCTACCTACGTCCTCATCCAGTTCAAAAGCCAGTCGCTGCTCCAGCACCTGCGCGAAGGCTGGGAGGTCAGCGGGTTGTTAAAGAACAACTTCATCATTCCGGTTCCCGCTCAAATGCGTTCCGCGCATGAGGATTGGTATCGCGGCACCGCCGACGCCATTTTCCAGAACATTAACCTGATCGAACAGACCGATCCGCACGTGGTGGTCATCTTCGGCGCCGATCATATTTATCGCATGAACATCCGCCAGATGCTCGAATTCCATGTCGATAGGCGCGCGGGCGCAACGGTTGCCGCCGTGCCGGTGCGGAAAGAATTCTCCTCTGAGTTCGGCGTCATCGAAGCCTCGCCCCAGGGAAATATCCTGAATTTCCACGAGAAGCGCGCCGATGCGCCCACCATACCGGGCGACCCCAGCCACGTCTTCGCCTCCATGGGCAACTATATTTTCTCGACCGATCTGCTGCTGCGGGAACTCCATGCCGATGTCAAAAAAGCCGACAGCTCGCACGATTTTGGCAAGGATATTCTTCCGTCCCTGATCGGGCGGGAAGACCTCTACGCGTACGATTTCCAAACCAACATCATTCCGGGCGACCCCATCGGCTCGACGCAGTACTGGCGGGACGTGGGCACTTTGGACGCCTATTATGAGGCCAGCATGGACCTGCGCGCGGTCTCCCCGGAACTTAACCTATATAACCGCCAGTGGCCGCTGCGCACCGCCAGCTATTCCGATGCCCCGGCCAAGTTTGTCTTCGACGAAGACGGCCGCCGCGGCATGGCCGTCGATTCCATCGTGGCCGGAAGCTCCATCGTTTCCGGCGGCGTGGTCAAAGGCTCCGTGCTTGGCCGCGGCGTTCGCGTTCACACCGGCGCCTACGTGGAGAATTCGGTCATTTTCGACAACTGCGACATTGGCCGCCACGCCAAAGTGCGCCGCGCCATTCTCGACAAAAACGTGAAAATCCCCCCAGGCGCCACCGTTGGCTACGATTCGGAAGCGGACCGCCGGAGATATTACGTCAGCGACGGCGGCGTGGTTGTGATCGAAGGCTATCAATCGCCGGTGGATATCGCGACGCTTCAGGTCTAAGGCATGCGGCGGTGGCGGGCCGGGCTTTCCGCTAGTCCCGAAAGAAGGCGTGGTCCAGCTTCCCGCCGAGTAAGCGTGCAGGAAAACGGTCCCTTCGACGGCGAAGCGGTCGATGTTGGGCGAATCCTGGTACCGCGAGCCGTAAGTGTGGAGGAAATCGGCGCGAAGTTGATCGGGCGTGATCAGAATGACGTTGTAAGGCGCTTTAGCGGCGGCAAAGGCGCAGACCGCAGCGAACAAGAAGAAAACCTTCCCTCGCACTAGCCGACCATTATATCGGCGTGGGCGCAGCCAACGGAACCCCGAGCGTGAGCGAGGGGAGGGCGCTCTCAGCCAAAATAGGAGACGTGACCAAAACCGAAATTCTCCAGCGCATCCGTGAGATTCGCATCGTGCCAATCATTCGCGCCAATTCTGCCGATGCGGCGATTCGCTGTGTCGAAGCGATTGTGGACGGCGGCATTCCGTGCGCTGAAATCACCATGACCGTGCCCGGCGCGATTCGCGGCCTGGAGCAGACAGCCGCGCGATTCGGCAATGATGTTTTGCTGGGTGCGGGAACCGTGCTCGATCCGGAAACCGCGCGCGCTTGCATTCTGGCCGGCGCCGAGTTCCTGGTGACTCCGGCGCTGAACCTGAAGACCATCGAGATGGCGCATCGTTACTCAAAACCGATCTTCCCCGGCGCGCTGACGCCGACCGAAGTGGTTACGGCGTGGGATGCGGGCGCCGATGCGATCAAAATTTTTCCGGCGAATGCGGTCGGAGGGCCGAAATACATCAAGGCGTTGCGCGGTCCGCTGCCGCAAATCGAATTGGTTCCTACCGGAGGCGTGAATCTCGACACCGTTTGCGAGTTTTTGCAGGCGGGCTGCTGCGCCGTGGGCGTGGGCAGCGATCTGATCGATCAGAAGACCATTTCCGAGGGCCGCTTCGAGGTCTTCGCCGAGCGCGCACGCAAGTTTCGCGCCAAGATCGACGGCTGCCGATGACATACTAGAACCGAGATGAGTGCAGAAACTCATGTAGCAGTGCTCGGGCTGGGCTATGTCGGCTGCGTGTCGGCGGCTTGCCTGGCGCAGCTTGGCTTCCGCGTCACCGGAATCGATCGCGACGAGCACAAAGTAGAGAGCATTCTTAAAGGCATCGCGCCGTTTTTTGAGCCGGGCTTGGAAGCGCTGGTGCGCGACAACGCCTCCAGCGGCCGGCTCACCGCGAGCCCTTCGATTACCGCCCTGGCCGAAGCCGATATCGCTCTCGTTTGCGTCGGAACGCCTTCGGAAAAGAATGGAAACCTCGGCCTCGGGCAACTCCGGCGCGTGGTGGAAGAAATCTCCGGGACGCTTGGTAATCGGAAGAAACCGCTCATTGTTGGGATTCGCAGCACGGTTTTCCCGGGTACTTGCGAAGAGGTGGTCATTCCTGCGCTGAAAGGGCACTCGATGGCGCGCGTGGTTTCCAACCCCGAATTTTTGCGCGAAGGCGTTGCCGTGCGCGATTTTATGGAACCGTCGCTGATCGTGGTCGGCGGGAACGATCCCGATGCGGTGAGCAGCGTGGCCGATCTTTATGCGGCGCTGCCTCTGCCACCGTGCCTGGTCGGCCTGCGCACGGCCGAGATGATCAAGTACGCCTCAAACGCCTTTCATGCAGTGAAAATCGGATTCGCCAACGAAATCGGGGCTCTCAGCGCGCGGCTGAACGTGGACCCCGCCGAAGTCATGGCGACGCTCTGCGAGGACAAGAAACTGAACGTTTCGCCGGCCTATCTGAAGCCGGGCTTCGCGTTCGGCGGTTCCTGCCTGCCGAAAGATCTGCGTGCGCTGACCTACCGTGCCCAGCGCCTCGATCTGCACCTGCCGCTGCTCGAATCGGCGCTGCCCAGCAACCACCGGCACTTGGAGCGCGCCCTGGAGGCCGTGTTAGAGCTCCCGGCCCGGCGTCTCGGCGTGATCGGGCTCGCTTTTAAAGAAAACACGGACGACCTGCGCGAAAGTCCTGTCGTCACCTTGCTGGAGCATCTGATCGGCAAAGGCCGCCAAGTGCGCGTTTTCGATCCGCACATCCAAATGGATGCCATTTACGGCAGCAACCGCAATTTCATCCTGCAGCAGATTCCGCATATCGGCCGGCTGCTCGATGCTTCGCTCGACGAGACGGTAAAATGGGCTGAGCACCTCGTGATCGCCCAACGCCTCGGCCCCGAACTAACTGAGCAGATCGCGCAGAGCGGTCGCCCAGTCACTGATCTGGTCGCTTCTTCGCTCGGCTATCTTTCTACGACGGGATCGCCGGTCGCGGGATGACGTGTGTGGGGCAGGCTTTCAGCCTGCAGCGGCCTTTCAGGCCGCCCTCCGAAACAGTACGGGCGACCGTTAATCTACAGAGTTAGTACCCTCGCGTGCCAGAACAGCAAAAATCTCACTCGGCATTCCAGGAGCGGATGCAGGCGCTCAAGAATGTCCCGCCCGTTCTCAAAATTTTCTGGCGGTCGGGCCCCGCGGTGGTGGGCGCTTTGCTGGTATTCCGGCTGCTGAGCGCGCTGGTTCCGGCCGGCGTGGCTTCGGTGAACGGCCGAATCCTGCAGCAGGTCACGAACATTTTTTATGGCAAGTCGCACATGACCGACTTTCTGTGGTGGCTGGTGCTGACTGAATTTGGGCTTGCGCTTGCGAACAATATCTTCGGCCAGATGATTTCCTACTACAATCAGGTTCTCGCCGACCGCTACACCCGCTATGTCAGCATCCAGGTGATGGAGCATGCTTCGCAGCTCGACCTGCAGTCTTATGAAGATCCGGTCTATTACGATCGGCTCGAACGTGCGCGCGTGCAAGCCACCGATCGCGTGCTCTTTATCCAGCTTCTCGGGCAGTGTTTTTCGCAAGTAATCACGGTGGTTTCGCTCTCGATTTTAATCATTGTCTATGCACCGTGGCTGCTGCTTTTGCTGGTGGGCTGCCTGATTCCGGCATTCCTTGGTGAAAGCCATTTTGCCTTCCTGGATTATGCCAAGAACTTCCGCCAGACTCCGGCCAAACGCCAGATGGACTACCTGCGGCAGGTGGGCGGCAGCAAGGAAGCCGCAAAGGAGCTGAAACTTTTTGGCCTGTCGACTTTCCTCACTGATCGCTTTGCGCACATCGCGAATGCCATTCTCGACGAGAACATGGCCCTAAACCGGCGGCGTCTGATTGCTATCTCCTTTCTGGCCCTGCTCAGCACCGTAGGCTACTACGGAGCCTTCGCCTGGGCTATTTATAAGACGATTACCAAAGTCATCCAAATCCACGCTTTCGGAATCCTAATGGGGGCGATCATGGGCGCTTCGAGTAACATCCAGCAGTTGTTCTCTACAGTGTCGAGTATCGCGGACCAGGCGCTCTTCCTGACCGATCTACTAGCGTTTTTCGGCATGCGGCCAAAGGTCACTTCCAAGCCCAACGCGCTTCCCGCGCCGCGGCCCATCACAAAAGGTTTCGAATTTCGTGACGTATCTTTTGTCTATCCGGGAACCCAGCGCGAGGTGTTAAAAAACCTGAATTTCCGCCTCGAACCCGGTGAGCGCGTGGCCATGATCGGGCAAAACGGGCAGGGAAAGACCACCATCGTTAAGCTGATGACGCGGCTATACGACCCGACCGGAGGGAAAATCCTGCTCGACGGGGTCGATCTGAGAGAGTACGATATCGAAGACCTCTGCCGCGAAATTGGCGTCATATTTCAGGATTTCATGCGCTACGAAATGACGGCCCGCGAAAATATCGGTGTAGGACGCATCGAATACTTGGGAGACGACTGTCGCATCCAGGGCGCCGCGGAAAAAAGTATGGCCGATGGGGTGATTGCCCGTCTTCCCGGTAAATATGAACAGATGCTGGGGCGGCGATTCGAAGGCGGCGTTGACCTGTCGGGCGGAGAATGGCAGAAACTGGCGCTCGGGCGCGCTTATCTGCGCGATGCGCAGGTGTTGATTCTCGACGAACCCACCGCCGCGCTTGACGCCAAGGCAGAGTACCAGGTCTACGAGCGCTTTAACGAACTGACCATCGGCAAAATGGCATTGTTTATCTCGCATCGGTTTTCAACTGTCCGCATGGCCGAACGGATCATCGTTCTCGAAAACGGCGCCATCGCCGAGGAAGGCAGCCACGAACAATTGATCGAACGCGCCGGCCGCTATGCGGAAATGTTCGAGCTGCAGGCGTCAAGCTATAGATAGAGAACGGCCATGGCGGAACCGACTTTGCAAGCAACAACCAAACCCGCCCGCACGGAAGAGGCCGGACTGACGGCTGCCGAGCAGGGCGAGCTACGCGCCCGCGCGGTGGAAACCGCCCGAAGCTGCGGCTGGCTTACGGGCCGAAGCCGTTCTCGCCGCGCCCGCGCTTTGCTGCACCGGGTTTCCGGCCGCTTATCGGAGCTCGAAGACGAGCTGCACCAATGCGAAGGCTCCGAGCCCAGCGCCGACCTGCGCTGGCTCCAGGACAATCTGCGCATGATCCGCGCCGACCTGCGCGACATCGAGAGCGCGGCGAAATCGTTTGCCAAGCTCCCGCTCGTGCGCACGCCGCACGAGGAGGCGATTGCACGCTGTATTGTTCTGGCGCGCTCCTTCGCCGCTGCGAGCCCCCGCTTAACCGAGCCCGCTTTCTCGTTTTTCACCGATGCGGTGCAGCAGGTGGAACCGCTTCGCCTTTCCGAACTCGACGGCATGCTGGCCGCGCTCAAGCTGGCGTATTTGGAAGTTCTGGCTGAGCGAGGCTTCCAGGCCGTCGAGGCTTTCCGCTCTCAAGGCAAGACCGCGCCTTCGTTCGATATCGGCATCGTCATCACCAGCCTGCGCTTCATCACCGAGATCGATTGGAAAGAAACACTCGAGCAGCTCTCGGTGATTCATCGCTCGCTTTTGCGCGACCCCTGCGGCATCTATCCGCGCATGGAGTTCGAGAGCCGGGCAGCCTACCGGAAGCGCGCCGCGAAAATCGCCGCGCACTCCGATTGCAATGAACGGCAGGTCGCGGATCTGGCGGTCCGCCTGGCGCAGGAAGCGCCGATTGAGCCTGCCAAGCCGCAGCCGCTGCGCGAGCGCTTGCGCCACGTGGGCTATTACCTGATCGACGAAACCGGCTCGCGAGAACTCCTGCGCCACTGCAGTTACCGCACTCCGATCGGCACCCGGCTGCAACGCCTGCTGCGCACTTATCCCGACGAGATTTACATCATCGGCATCGAGTTCATCGCTCTCATTACCGTGGTTTTGCTCATCATGAGCGTGGTCAAGCACCAGGAGGGCGCCGGCATCGTGATCGGCGCACTGCTGCTGATCCTGCCCGCAACCCAGGCCGCTGTCGAAGTGATGAACTATCTGGTTACTTCGATCCTGACGCCCCACGCTCTGCCCAAGCTCGATTTCTCCAAAGGCATCGATAGCGATTGCGCGACGATCGTCGCCATTCCGACCCTGCTCATTAACGCAAAGCAGATCCGGCAGCTTGTCGACGATCTGGAGATCCGCTACCTGGCCAACCGGGATCCAAACATCTTCTTCGCGCTTCTGACCGATCTGCCTGATACAGCCGAACCGGTGGGCGAACAGGATACCCGCATCGATCTCGCCGTGAGCCTCATCGAGGGTCTAAACAGCAAGTATGGGAATGAGCCTTACGGCGGCTTTTATTTGTTCCACCGCCATCGCGTCTACAACCCGCGGGAAGGCGCCTGGATGGGCTGGGAACGCAAGCGCGGCAAGCTGCTCGACCTCAATCAGTTCTTGCGAACTACCTTCGACCCGTTTCCGGTAAAGGCTGGCGACGTGCCGCTGTTGCCGCCGATTCGCTACGTGCTGACGCTCGATTCCGACACCCAGCTTCCGCGCGGCACGGCCCAGCGGATGATCGGCGCCATGGCTCATCCGCTCAACCGGCCGCTCATCGATCCCGATCTCAACATCGTCGTCGATGGTTACGGCCTGCTGCAGCCGCGCGTCGGCATCAGCGTGGCTTCCGCCAGCAGTTCGCATCTGGCGGCAATCTACTCCGGCCAGACCGGCTTCGACATTTACTCGCGCGCCATCTCCGATGTCTATCAGGATCTGTATGAAGAGGGCATCTTCACCGGCAAAGGCATTTACGACATCGACGCCTTCCGCCAAGTGCTCGAGCACCGCTTCCCGCGCAATACGCTGCTCAGCCACGATCTGATCGAGGGCGCTTACGTGCGCGCCGGCCTCGCTTCCGATATCGAAGTGATCGACGATTATCCTTCGCGCTACAGCGCTTATAATCGCCGCAAACATCGCTGGCTGCGCGGCGATTGGCAAATCGTCCGCTGGATCTTCAACCGCGTTCCGGACGAAACGCGCCGCCTGGTTCGCAATCCGATCTCGCTCATCTCGCGCTGGAAGATTTTTGATAATCTGCGCCGCAGCCTCGTCGAACCGGCCACCTTCGCGCTGCTGATCGCGGGCTGGTTCGGCCTGCCAGGCGGCCCGCGCTTTTGGACCATCGTCACGCTGGCTCTGCTGTTTCTGCCGATCTATTTCCGCCTTGTTTTCACTCTGTTGCGTGCCCTATTTAAACGTAATGCTCAAACTGCGCGCGACGCCCTTGTCGATTTCCTCACCTCCCACGTCAACATTCTGCTGAACATCGCCTTCCTGGCCCATCAGGCGCTGGTCGCGCTGGACGCCATCATCCGAACCGTCATCCGCAGCACCGTTACTCATAACCGCCTGCTCGAATGGGAAACCGCGACCGAAGCCGAGCTGGGCATCCGCAAGCGGACGCCGGTGGACGTCTATTTGCAATGGATGCCGCTGCTGGCCATCATTCTTGCCGGCGGACTCGCGCTGCATCCGGTGGCGGCGCCCTATGCATCGCCTTTTGTTGCCGCCTGGTTTTTTTCCAAACTGATTTCCAACTGGCTCAACCGTTCGCCGCACCCGGAAGATTACAATCTATCCGGCGAAGACCGCGTCTTTTTGCGCGATCTGGCGCTGCATACGTGGCGCTATTTCGCCGAATTCAGCAGCGAGAAAAACAACTGGCTGGTGCCTGACAACGTTCAGGAACAGCCGTATGTTGTGGCCGAACGCATATCGCCTACCAATCTCGGCTTCCTGCTCAATGCCCGCCAGGCCGCGCTCGAATTCGGTTATCTGACGGTTTCTGAATTCGTCGCGCAAACCGAAGCCACGCTCCAGAGCATGGCCAAATTGCCGCGCCACTTCGGTCACTTCTTGAATTGGTACGAGACCGTGAGCCTCAAGCCGCTCGAGCCGCACTTTGTTTCAAGCGTCGATAGCGGGAATCTCGCCGCTTCGCTATGGGCTCTGAAGCAGGGCTGCATCGATCTGCTGAGCCGGCCGCTGCTGCGGCAAAACGCGCTCGAAGGCATCGAGGATTACTATCGCCTCGCGGGCAAACCCGCGAAAGAAGCGGCCGGAATTTTCCGCCTCACGGATCCGAGCGTCTGGCTGGCGCGCCTTCTCGATCTGCCCATCGACCGTAAGGCAAACTGGTGGGCGGCCGAACTGGGCCGCCGCATCGACGCCTTGCACCGCGAAATCCGCGATTATCTGCCTTTCTATCTGCCCGAATTCGACCGGCTGCGAGCCGCCGGCCTCGAACAGCCGTCGTATTCGCTGACTCTCGAAAACACGCCCCGCTTCTTCGCGGATGCGAACCGCAGGCTGGGCCTCGTTCTGGCGAAGCCGGATCTCCCCGAGGATGTTGCCGAACTCGGCATGCGGCTGCGGCAGATGCTGGCCGATGCGCGCGACCGCGTGCTGCATTTGGCTGTCCGGCTGGGTTCGCAGGCGGCCGAAAGCGACCGTTTTGTCCGTGAGATGAGCTTTAAGCTGCTCCTCAACCGGCAACGCAAACTGCTCTCGGTCGGTTTGGATGCCTCCGACGGCCAATTGAATAAATCCTGCTACGATCTGCTCGCGTCCGAAGCCCGTACCGCCGCCTTCATTGCGGTGGCCAAGAATGATATCGAGCCCGAGACTTGGTTCCGTATCGGCCGCCAGCACACGGTCACCGAAGGAGAAACCGTACTCATCTCCTGGACCGGTACCATGTTCGAGTACCTCATGCCGGTCATCTGGATGAAGTCGCAGCCGAGCACGCTGCTCGACCGCGCGGTCGGCTCGTCGGTGCGCGTGCAGCAGTCCTACGCCAAGCACCGCCGCGTTCCCTGGGGGATTTCGGAGGCGGCTTTCAGCGCGCGCGACCCGCAGGGAAACTATCAATATGCCGCGTTTGGCATCCCGGGCCTGGCGTTGAACGTGGCGCGCTCGGGCATGCTGGTGATTTCTCCGTATTCAAGCTGCCTGGCTCTCGCGGTGAACCCTTCTGGCGCGGTGGAAAATCTGCGCACCATGGCCTCCAGAAAATGGCTCAGCGACTATGGCTTTTATGAATCGGCGGATTTCACCGCGTCGGCGCCGCGGCGCTTCGGGCGCCGGAAATGCGAACTGGTCCGCTGCTGGATGGCGCACCATCAAGGCATGAGCCTGACGGCCATCTGCAATCTGCTCCATCGCAGCGCGTTTCAGCGCTGGTTTCACGCCGAGCCTTTGGTGCAGGCCAACGAACTCATCCTGCAGGAGCGCCCGCTGCGTGTCCGCGCCACCTCCTCCCCCCAGCCGCGCCGCCTGGTGCGGCTGAGCCCCAAACGAAAGCTTAAAGCCGAATCCCCCGCCTGAGCGGATGTTACGATAGCGCCAGAAACCTGCGGCTGGCCTTGAACTCATCGTTCGTGCACGAGGCCTCAACCCAAAAACGCCATCGCCTTCCGCGCCGCTCTTCTGCCCGATAGGATCGCTCCATGAACGGTCGCGCTGTGGCCCAAAGTTTCCGCCGCTTCGCCGGCAAAAAATAGCGTGTCTTCCACCGGTTGCGCCAGCGCCTCCCTCGCAGGAAAGGCGCCGGCAGGCGCATAGCTGTAAGCGCCGCACGCGAACGGATCAGCGTGCCAGTCGTGATAGTACGCTCGCTCCAGCAGAGCCTCCACGCGCTCGCGCTTTTGGCCCAGAATGCGCGCCAGCGCCGCGATTCCTTCGGCCACAACCTCCGGTTTTGTTTTCGCCAGTAATGCGTCCGCCCTTGGGCCAGCGCTCCAACCCACCAGGACGTCTGCATGAATCGGCAGAGACGTCCACCAGGTGGGGAAAGCAGTTTCGTTCGAGAGTATAAATCCGGCATCGGCGACAGCCGGGTTCTCCCGCCAAAACGGTTCACGAAATCGTAAAACGATGCGCACAACCTGACCGAACGCCAGTTTGCGTGCTGCTTGCAGCGTCTCCTCCGGTTCCGGCTCGAATTCGATGCCGCCAGCCTGCAACACGCCCAAGGGAACGGTAACCACAGCGCGCCGGGCGGAAATCGATTCCGCACCTCGCACCGTTAGTTCGACGGCGCCGCGCTTCCAGCGAATCCGCTCGACGATCGAGTTCAGCCGCAATTTTGCGCGCCAGTTTTCCACCCCTTGCAGCAGATACGCCGGAACAGATGCATATCCATTGAGAATGCGGAACGAGCGATGGCCCTCGATCCGTTCCGCGGCTCGCGATTCGCAAGCCAGCGACGCGATGCCAACGATCTCCTTCCGCGCCGCGTTGAAGCCTTCGACATAGGCCGTCGCCATCTGTTTGGTTTCCGCCGGATACTCTGCCCCTTCGATAAATTCCTGGAATGTGCAATCCTTGCGCGCATCCGCCGCGCGCCGCAGATCGTTCATCACGCGCTCGATGCGCTCCCAAGCATCGCCGCGCTCCCGCACTTGGCCGTTCTCTACGTGTACGGCGCGTCCGGCGATATCGTAAGCGGTCAGATTCGCGGCCTGGATAATTTCCCAGGTATCGGGCGATCGCCCGTGAACGAATTCCGCTCCCAGTTCGATCGGGAGCGGGAGCAGCGGATCGTGTTCTGTATAAACGCGGCCGCCGATCCGATTCCGCGCTTCGAGACAGAGCACGGAGTACCCGGCCTGATCCAATTCGCGCATCGCGGCCAGCCCCGCCGCACCGGCGCCCACAATCACAACTTGCGGATTCTCTCCCTCCACAACCGCAGTGTCGCAAACAGAAAAGCTTCCATGCGCTGCTAAAATTGTAGAGAACCCTGCCTTTGTATTTCGATCACAACGCGACCACCCCCATCGCTCCTGAAGCGGCTCAAGTGCTGAGCGAGGCGCTCCAGACCGTTCAGGGCAACGCATCGAGCGTACATGGCGCCGGCCAAATCGCGCGCCGGCAGATCGAAAACGCTCGGCGCACGATAGCCGCTTCTCTTGGCGTAACACCCGCTGAACTGGTCTTTACCAGCGGCGGCACCGAGTCGAATAACCTGGCCATTTTCGGGCTGCTGCGCGCGCTTCCTGCCGGGCCGAAGCATGTGCTCGCGAGCGGCATCGAGCACCCTTCCGTCCTCGAATGCTTCCGGCGGATGGCAAGCGAAGGCATGGCGGTGGATATTGTCGATCCCGCCGACCTTGAAAGACATATCCGTCCGGAGACGGCGCTCGTCTCCGTGATACACGCGAATAATGAGACTGGCGATATTCAGCCGATAGAACAAATCGCCGGGCTTGTTCGAGCGCACCGCGCGGCCGGTCAGGCGATCTGGTTTCATTCCGATGGCGTGCAGGCGTTTGGGAAGCTGCCGGTGGATTTGAGCCGCCTGGGAGTCGATCTGTATTCGATTAGCGCGCACAAGATTCATGGCCCGAAGGGCATCGGAGCGTTGTTTGTCCGTAAGGGCACTCCGCTCGCTCCGCTGTTGGCGGGCGGCCGCCAGGAGCGCGGCCGCCGCGCCGGCACCGAAAACGTGCCTGCCGCCATGGCGTTTGCGTGCGCGGTCGAGTTGTGCGGCGATGCCGATCGGGAGCATTGCGCCCCGTTGCGCGATCGCTTCGAAGTTCAGGTGCTCGGCGTGCTGGATAATACCGAAATCAACAGCAGGGCTGATGCGCGCCTGCCCAACACCAGCAACCTGCTGTTTCGCGGTGTCTCCGCGGAAGCACTGCTCATTGCGCTCGATCTGAAAGGAATGGCTGTCTCCACGGGTTCGGCGTGCAGCAGCGGATCGATCGAGCCGTCGCACGTGCTGCTCGCCATGGGCCGGACGAAGGAGGAAGCGAGTTCCAGTATCCGCTTCTCTTTCGGGCGCTACAACACGGCTGAGGAGATCGATGCGCTTTCCGATGCCGTAATCGCCTCGGTGCGCCAGCTTCGCCAGCACAGCCTTAAGGAGAACCGTCTTGTCGCAGTCTGATGCGCCCGTCGCCGTGGCCATGTCGGGCGGCGTCGATAGCTCGGTGGTAGCGGGGCTGCTGCAGCGCGATGGTTTCTCCGTGGTCGGCCTCACGATGCAGCTCTGGAACCAGCGCCGCTTGCCCGAACTGGTTCCCGCGGGAGGCGCGACCGGCCGCTGCTGCTCGCTCGACGATGTTTACGATGCGCGCTATGTCGCTTCCGTGCTCGGCATTCCTTACTACGTGGTGAATTTCGAAGACCGTTTCGAACGCGAGGTCGTTCAGCCGTTTGTCGACGATTACCTTCAGGGCCGCACGCCGATACCGTGTACGCTCTGCAATAACTTCATCAAGTTCGACCAGTTTCTGGAAATGGCCGGCGGCGTTGGCGCCGAAAACATTGCGACCGGTCATTATGCGCGTCTGAGCTTTGATGAAACTTCCGGGCGTTACCTGATGCGTAAGAGCATCGATCCGGCCAAGGACCAGACTTATTTTCTGTTTGGCCTGACGCAGACCCAGCTTGCGCGCACGCTCTTTCCGCTTGGCGGAATGAGGAAGCCGCAGGTTCGCGCGCTGGCCAAAGAGCTTGGCCTGCCGGTCGCGGAAAAGCACGACAGCCAGGAGATCTGCTTCGTTCCCAACGGCGATTACGCCGCGTTCATCGACGCTTACTTCCGCGAGCGCGGAATCGATCGCGCCGAAACCGAAGGCGAAGTGGTGGATACCGAAGGCCGCGTGTTAGGGCATCACGCGGGTACGCATCATTTTACGGTCGGCCAGCGGCGCGGCCTCGGCATCGCGCGTCCGGAGCCGCTCTATGTCATTCAGACCGACGCGGCGTCGCAGCGCGTGGTCGTCGGCGGTAACGCCGATCTGATGCGTTCTTCGCTGATCGCCAAAAACGTGAATTGGCTCTCCATCGAACAACCCTGCGGGCCCATCCGCGCGCAAGTCAAAATCCGGAACAGGCATGTTGCGGCGGAGGCGACCCTTACCGCTCTGGACGATGCCCGCGTCGAAGTGCGTTTCGATGAGCCGCAGCGCGCCATTACTCCCGGCCAGGCGGCGGTGTTTTACGACGGCGATTTGGTGCTTGGGGGCGGCTGGATCAGCTAAAAGCTATTCGCTGACGGCTGATAGCTTTTTGCTACTTCCCATAGTGAATCGTGCTGCTGCCTTCGAACTTACGGTAGTTCCGAAACTCGATCGTGTTTTTCGTGCAGATACTCGAATCGCGCTCGCAGGCCACGTTCGACGCGTGCACGGGCAGCAGAAACTGCTGGGTGCCCAGGGATACTAAGCTGTAATCGACTGCGGTCTCGACGTAGCTAAACGGAAAATCGTGCGGAATGTTCTCCGCCTTCATCTCGATTCTGCGCACCACGGCGGATTTCTTGTTGATCCATACGGATCCCGTGTAAACCGGCCTGAGCGTCTGGCCTCCCACGATGATCGTCCAGTCGGAGCGCGGCAGCGACACTTTGAAGTGGTACATCGCGATGGGAACGCCGTCGTTGCTGCCGAAATTCTTGAATTGAAACTGGGTTTCGCGCCCCGGGTCGAACAGGCTGTAAAGCATCGAAGCGAATTCGCCCGTGGAACTGGTGCCGCCTATATCCATCATGCTTTTCTTCGTCCTCTTGCCGCCCACGGTGATGTCGCTATATTCTTCGTGCCCCTGATCATAGGCCACCTTGGCCGTGACCACATCCTGCGCCTGCCATCCGCTATCCCGCGACGGTGCGACATAGCGCGTCGTGTCCTGATTGCAAAGATAATTCGGTAGGCCTTGAGTGAAGTTAGCCACCCAATGGCGCGCCTTCTGAATCAGCGCGTCGAAATGTTGCCGTAGGGCCAGCGACGGGGTCGGCGAACTGATGGTGAAGTCGAAATCGCCGTTGGGTTTTGCCGCAGCGCTCTGCGTGGTAGAAGAATGCTTCGGTTTGCCGGGACGTAAGATCGGCGCGCCCGGTGCTTCAGGAGGATTCACAATACCCGAGGGCGTCTCCCCTGCCGAGGCGCTTGCGGAATCTCCTTCCGACTTGGCGGGCCGTAAGATCGGCGCACCCGGCGAATCGGGAGGGTTCACAATTCCTGAAGGCGTTTCCGGGGCTGCCGAAGCCGC